>NZ_CAIUXT010000208.1 GCF_903903185.1 uncultured Rhodoblastus sp. | reverse complement strand
TGGGTGTCGTCGAAGGTGAGGCTGCTGTATTGGCCGACATTGATGACGCCGGGCCCAGAGCCATTGGCACCTGTCGCGGTCAGGCCGCCGACGATGGTGACGCTCGAACTGCTTGGCGTAAGGTCCAGCGCGCCCTCATAGGTGACGCCGCTCAGCGTTCCGCCCGAGGCCTGAAAGCCAGAGCCGTAATCCTTGATCACGCCGCCGGAGATGGCGCCGCCAGACAGGAGCACAATAGAGGGATAATTCGCATCTGAACCGATGGTCAGCATAGCGCTGATATTATTCAGGGTTGCGCTGATATTTATATTATCGTCTGCGTTGAGATAAGACGAAATTTGTGCCGTGGTTGAGTTTGACGCGAGGTTATAATTCGTTTTCGTCACAGCAAACCCCTCCATCCTCAAAAATAAATTAAAAACAGTGACATAGCGCACATCAGCGCATCGAAATAACCAACTATTCTACGTAACTCCGCTCGAGGTTAACAAGAAAAAACCTTAAGCACAACCGGCGATGGGCGGTTGCAAGAACGGCCGCGTTCGCGCGAGGACGAATTTAACCCCTCCACGGGCGGCCACTAACTAGCTGATAATGAAGCGAGAAAGAGAACTTTTCTGGTTTTACAAGGATGAAACCTGATTGGCGCGTTGGCTCTTGTGTGCGACAAATTGTCCATGGCTCAGGAATTTTTTGGGTCGGATGCGCGGAACGCGCTACGGCAACGTGTCGATAGTCGGATTCATCAACTACCGCCGAGGCCATATGGAAATCATCTATCAAGACGGTTTGAGAGAAAGCGCATGCGAGTGCCGTGACGTCGTCAAAGCGCATAATGACGAGTTCTCGATCACCCAACTTGGCGGTTATTGACAGACAACGGTCAAAGGGAAAAAGTGAAAAAGTGACCCATAGAAGACATCCGCCTGCCGTTGAGCGACGCTCTCTGGAGGCCTCGGAGCGGTCGTTGGGCGACATCGAGAACCTCGATAAAGCTCTGCGCAACTATTGTCGGCGCTCGTACTGAAGGCCTAACCTTCAACTCGATCGTATCGGCCACAGCAACATTCGCCACAGTGGCGGAGATCGGGTTGTTGCCGAAATCCGGCTCGAAGGCAGAAGTCTCGTTATCATCCTCGCACGATTTCGTCGCCGCCGCCGATCAGGCATTCGCCGTCGGGCTCTGTTTCGTCTTGTGGCGGCCGAGAAAGCCGAGGCCTGCCGCGCCCAGCAGCATCAGCATCCATGTCGAGGGTTCGGGGACGGAGGTCGTCGCGGTTTCCGTAACGAGGAGCCCGCTCGGGGCGGGACCGCCGCCGAAAACGTCATTCGAGTACAGAAAATTGAGGCTGTACGACTGGCCCGACGTCGTGGCGAAAGTCTGCGAGTAAGTGTCGTAGGCGCCCGCTGCGGACGATGCAAAAACAAGGGCGGGAACCGACGTCCCGTCGTCATAAGTATAGGTGTCGGTGAACCAGGGAGCTGCCGGCGTCAAGGTCCAGGCGGCGCCGAGCAGGTTGGCGCCAGCGTTGTTCAGAAAGACACCGATATTGGTGGTTTGCTCGAAGTCAAGAAGTTGATAGCCGCCGACGGAGACAGTAGTGGCTGGACCGAGGGCCGTGAAAGAAAGGGAATAAACCGTGTCTGTTTGATCCGGCGGATCGATCAGGTTGAGCAAGGTCGTGGCCCGCGCCTGCGGCGCCGCCATAAGCGCGCCGGCCAGGGCGACCGCGGCAAGTGTTGAAGTTGTTTTCATAACCATTACCCCCGAGTTTCGGCATCCATTGCCGCCGGAATTTTCCTCACGCATGGAACGTGAATTCGCTGTGATAGGGCGCGCCAACCTTTTCGAAAGCGGAAACCGACACTCCCGCTAGCGTCAGCGTCGCGCCCGAGGTCTGCGACACGAAGCTGATGCTGCCGCCGGCCCCGGTATGCGCGTCCGACAGCAGCGTCGCCCAGTCCGCGAAATCGGACTTTGCCAGGGAGATCGTGTCGTTCGCCGCGACGCCGTTATGCGTGGCGAACTCCGAGATCGTCGCCGCCTTGAAGCCGGCGGCGAAAACGAAGCTCTCGTTCAAGCCGCCGCCCTTGATCGTGCTCGTGGTCCCGCCGCCGATGTTGAAGACCAGACCATTGCCATAACCGATGTATGAACTGGAGCCGCTGGCGTTGGCGACATCGAGGATATAGGGGCTGGCGATCTTGGCGAGCGCCGCCGCGTCCGCCGAGAGTTGGGCCGAAGAGATGTTCAATGTGGGCGGCGACGCGTCGGAGAACTTGATCGAAGCGATATCCGCAACGTCGCCTTGCAGCGCATCGAGGCTCCCCGACACTTTCGCCGCCGTATCCTTGATGCCGAAACCGCCAACGATCTTGTTGAGGGTGGGTTGGTCGGCCGCGAAGACGGCTGTCGAGAAGCTCGCGGGACCGCCGCTGGCGGTAATCGAGCCGATGTGGCTGGTATTGGCCACGAGCGCGCCGATACCATTTTGGATGTTTGCGGCCGTGTCGGAGATCGCCAGATGGAAGGGCGTTCCATCGGCGTTCCGGAGTTCGACGATGGTCGTCGCGTCGCTGGTCAATTGCGCGACATTGGCTCCCACCGCCGCATTGTCTGAAATGGTGACCGCGACGATCGACGGGTCGCTCAGGAAGTCGAGATAAGTCTTGATATCGGCTGCGGTGTCCACGATGCCGAACCCGCCGGAGATCTTGTCCAACACCGCCCGATCGGCGACGAAGGTCGCCGCCGAAACGCCAACCAATCCGCTCGCCGTGATCGAATTGATGTAGCTCGCGTCCGCGAGCAGCGCCCATAGATCGTGCTCGATATGCTGCGCGGTGTCCGAAATCGCGAAACCTCCCGCAATCTTGTCGAGAGTCGCCTGCTTCGTCAAGAAGTACGCGATGGAGAATGCGGGCGCGATGACGGAGATATGTTGAGGGTTGAGGCTCGCGTTGGCCCCGCTAATCCCTGACAGTTCATGCGTGCCCGCAGCCGTCCCGTCGGTCACCCACAGTCCTTGCTTGCGGCTTGCATTATAGCCGTTGAATAGAACCTCATTGTTGAAGACCGTCATATCGGACGGGCCAAGGCTAAGACCATTAGAAGCAGCGCCGACAATTCCTATCAATGCGTGAGTGCCAGCCGCCGTCCCATCCGAAATCGAGAGGCTGCCCTTTCCGTCGTTGAAAAGGATTTTATTATCAAAGCAAACTATGTCGCCAACTCTAAAAAAGAAACCGCTCTCGCGGAAGAATTCATGCGTTCCAGCATCCGTTCCATCAGTGATCCAGAGACCCTCCGCGCCGGTCATATCGATTCCCGTAAATACAACTTCATTATTAAATGCTACAAGGGCACCCGAAGAATACAATCCAAAAGCTGAGTTATTTAAGTTATAAGTTCCAGCCGATGTCCCGTCTGTTATAAATAGGCCTGTTCCTTGGGTTAAAAACACTTTATTATTAATTGCAATAAAATTTCGTGGCGGAGGAACCCATATTATGCCCCCGAACGTCGCTATTTCTTTTGTTCCTAATGCGGTTCCATCTGTAACCCAAATGCCATAATCGTTATTGGCGTCTATTCCTGAAAATAACGCCATTTTGTTAAAGATCGTAAAGCCTTGCATGACGCTAAATGATTGGTTTGATGTCCCTGAAAGTCCTGTTAATTGATGAGTTCCTGGGAAGGTCCCGTCGGTGCTCCAAATATTACCGCCCGCACAAAAAAGTACTAAATTGCCAAAAACTGTGAGGTTCGAAGTGTCAAGCGGTAGAAGGTTTATAATTTCGCTTGTGCCGGCGACGGTTCCATCACTGACCCAAATGCGGCCACCAGCTGTGAAGAGCACCTCGCCACCGAACGGTACGAAGTTGGACGGCGGGTTCGCATTTCCGTAGGCTCCGAAACTCTTCAGTTCATTAGTCCCAGCGGCAGTTCCATCACTCACCCAAAGGCCGCCACC
>NZ_CAIUXT010000207.1 GCF_903903185.1 uncultured Rhodoblastus sp. | reverse complement strand
CCAAGGCGCGTTTTGAGCGCCACCAGTTCCTCTTTCCAGGCCAACAGCGACCCTGACCATTCCGCAATCGACATGATTTCCTCCCCGAACCACAGATCGGAGAGAATCATAATCAGCGATAATACGCAACTGTAGTATTAGAGCGTTTTCCGATCAACCTGTATCATAGCCGCAGGCGCGAAAGTAGTTCTCGCATTCCGTGGGTTTGAAGATGTCGGCGCAGGCCTCGAGGGCATGCATCAATCCGGCGACGGTGCGCTCGGCGATTTTGCACAGGAATGCTTTCAGTTTCGAAAACGCCTTTTCGAAGGGTTTATGTCCGGGCTATAGGGAGGCAGGTAGCGGAGTTCGGCGCCGGCGCCCTTGATCAGTTGCTCGACGCGCTCGCCCTTGAATGACTGCTCTAAATTAAGGTTGGAGTGCGTTTAGCGAAAATGGCAATGCCCGGTTCTGGCGCCAAGTCGGCAACCAGCCATCGATTTGAGCGGCCGCTATCTGCGGTTGGGGCCTTCCGCGCCGCCTGGGCGTCGCGTTCAAGTCCGCGAATAGGTGGGAGCAGGGGAGGGAGGGGTCGGATAGCCATCCTTATCTTAGCGCTTCGCCTTCGTCGATAAAAAGGGCCGCGAGTTTCGCGGCCCTGCAAGAGGTCAGGCTTGCTGAATTGCCGACAATTTCCAATCCGTTGCCGCCCCGCCCGGACGGCGCGCGAATGTCCAGATTTCGGTTGTAACCGTCGGCGTCACGGGATCACCCGAGACAATCTTGCCGGTCGCGCGATCAAGCATCGTGTCGATCAGCGAGAAACGCATCGCGACGCTCGCATAATCGCTTTCAGGCTCGCGCCAGGCTTCAGAAAGATCACCCTGCAGAAGGGTCACGTCGGAGATTTTGTTGACCTGCCCTTTCTTTGCGGTCTCTTCGATCTCCGCTGCGAAATATGAGGTCATTTCAGGCGTCGCCAGAGCGCGCAAAGCGGCCATGTCCTTGGCGCCGTAGGCTTTTTGGATGAGGCCAAGGCGCTGTTCGAAAACATTGAAATCCGCAGGACCGATTTCGAGCTTAACAGGTCTCCCAGTCCCTCCGCCGAAGCCTCCGAAACCGGGGCGCGGGCCTTGCGCAGCGCCGCTGTCGTATGCGGCGCCTTGATACGCCGGCTGGCGCCTGCGCAGGAAGCCCATGACGAATTTAATCAGGAGGAATAGAAGCCCGATCTGAAGCACGAGGCCCAGAATGGACGAAATTCCGCCGAGCCCGCCGCCGAAACCGCTTCCGAACAGCATGCCGACCAGCCCGGCGCCGACAAGGCCGCCAAGCAGGCCGCGTCCGAAACCGCCGGACATGAAGCCGCCGGAGTTCCTGCCCGTCGATCCGGCATAATTCTGCGTCATCCCTGGTGACGGGGACGTCATTGAACGTTCGATCGGAGCGGCTGGGCGAGGCGCCGTCGCGGTTGGGGGCGGAGCGCTGAAAGTGCGCGCGCCGCGACTGCCGAAGGAGCCGCCAGAACCCGCTTTTGCGAAACTGTCGGCGGAATATCCCAAGGCGACAAGGGCGGCCAGAGTGAAAATCAAGGTTTTTTGGCGCATGGCCATGGTTTTGTCCTGAGGTTGCACGAGCGTGTCGCTGCCCGCAGGGCTTATATTGTTATCGTTGGTCAAAGTGCAAAGGCGGCGGCCGGATCCGGTCCTCCGGTAATGACGATTGATGCTCCGCAGCGATGAAAAACGCCTGACCGGATCTGGCGGAAAGCGGGCGGCAACCATCAATTGCTAACGCCAGGAAACGGCATTTGCAGCGCTCCGCCGCGCGTCGATGTGTTTTTCGTTGTAAACTGAGAGGGGAGCTGGAGCTAAAAATGAACGACCGAGAGCAAGAAATTCCCTCAGATCCGCTTGTCTGCTATTCGCGCGGCCTTTTGGCCCGTGATAAAGCGATCCGCCTGCTCGGGTTTCGAGACTATCCGGAGTTCCTGGTCGCTCTTGGCGACGCCGATCATCTCCCAATGCCGTCGTCGCCGCCAGACAAAATCACAGAGCAGCTCGAACTCTTCGTCAAACTCTGGAACGAGACGCCATAGCGCGTCGCCGGCCTGGCGACGCTGCCGAAAATAGCAATTCCTCTCTCGCTGCAATGACGGCTTTTCGCCAATCCATTGATCGACGATTGAGGACCGGATTTGGCGCCGAGCGGGCGCCCAGCCGTCACTTCGGGCGGCCGCTATCTGCGGTTGGGACCATCCGCGCCGCGCGTGCATTGTTTTTCTGGCCCCCAGACTGCGAGTTGGGGAGGGAGTGAGCGGATTCGACGTTACTGCCATATCCACAGTTCTTCGTCATCGGCGTCTGCATCGCGAATT
>NZ_CAIUXT010000206.1 GCF_903903185.1 uncultured Rhodoblastus sp. | reverse complement strand
CGGGGGCGCGACGTGCCGTGGACGAAGGCGTGAGGTTTTGTCCGAGAGCCGGGTGCGGGAAATCTGCATGCCCGGTTCGAAGAGAGGGGTGTGGAAACGGAGCTACGGACGAGCCACTAAGGCACCGCCAGACGAAAGGGGCGGAAACAGACATGCTCGGCCTAACGCCACCGCGCCACATCCCGACTCTACCGGAAACAGCCAAATCCGGTTGACGAATGTGGGTGCTGCGAGGTCAGGGGGCAGCGCCGAATTGCTGCCTCCGACCGTTAGTTCGTTAACCGCCCGAGGAAAACCGACCTCCCGAAGTCGGGCCAATCTCGTCGACGACGTCTTCTGCGTCGGCGCGACTAACACCCAAGTCGACGAGAACCGTAATGTACCGATAACGTCGGGCGGTTACGACCTCGGGGTCGACGAATGCGTCAAACGGAGTGGGCTTTTGTTTTCCAAGATTTTGGAGCAGATCGGCCCAGCTTGAATATCCAAACATGCGGGCGACACGTGCTGCGCCCGAGTTAGCTGGATTTCGTACCCGCGTGCTTCCAGCTTTTTCTTCAGTGCTTTTCCAATGCTTCTCGGGCGCACGTCGGTATCAAAATGTATTCTCATCAACAATCTCCTTTTCCACAGAGGCTGTGCGAGCTTGGTATGGTCGAATGAAGATAGAAGTCGGCGCCGACGCGTTTTCGATCGAACGCCGTCGTCAAACCGAGCGCCTTCAGTTCCAGACTGAGGGCGATCGGATCTTTCCCGGTCTGGGTCGCCAGTTCGTAGAGGGAGACGTATTTCTCCTTGAATTGCTGGATCTGAATTTTCGGGATTGCCATCATGGGACAGCGGTTTTTGGGGTTGCGAAAGGGCTCCAGCGACAGGACGCCGAGGCGGATCAGTTCGAGGACGCCGCGTGTTGATGTGCCGAGAAGATAGAACGCCCTGGATTTTGGGATGGCGTCCGGCTCTGGATCGGCGAGGACGCGCTTTACCTCGTCGAGATTGACGAGGAGGGAGGAGAATCCGACGGCGCCGGCGAGGCGGCCGCGCCAAGTCAGGCGGTTTTCGAGGATTGCCGCGACGACCTCGGCGGCGCCGCGGTTGGAACGCCGGGAGGCTTCCGCGATCGGATAAATCGGCGGGAGGAATTTACCGACTGGCGTCGATCCGTGGAGAAGGCGCGAGAGGAATTCGTTGAGGTCCTCCTTGGCGAAGACGTGTTCGCCAATGCCCTTTTCCTCCGTCGAGATGAACGGCTTGATGAAGCCGTGGTCGTGGAGGAGTTTCGCGTAGACCCTGCCGGCGCCGAGATAGGTTTCGACGTCCTTGAGCGACATCGATGATCCGATCCGCTTGAGGAGCGGTGCGTGGGCGACGGCGTCGAAGAGGCAGAGGTGGTCGGTCTTGTCGGCGTGGTCCTCAGGGAGCACGCCGGCGGTGGCAAGGTATTTGCGCGCCGTCTTCGGATGGATGCCGTATTCCTTGGCGGCGGTGTAAATGGAGTGGAACCGACGGGCCGTGACGGGCCGGCCGAGAACCGTGTCTCCCGGGCCGACCGGGAGCGTCTCGACGACATGGCGGTAGATGATATCGCGGAAGATCGCCTGATCTTCGGTTTCGGCGCGCAGCCACTCGTTCAAGATTCCCAGCACGGCCTGAACGCCATGGCTGGGTGTTTTCTTCTTGGGATAGTCGCGCCAGAGTTCCGAGATGAAGTTCCGGATTCCGGACTCGCCCTGCGAGACGATATCGAAACCGACGCCGCCGGCGACCTGCCAGTCATTCTCCGACATCGTCCGGGCCGCGACGTCGCTGCCTTTCATTTTGAGGGCTCCCACCAGTTCGCAGACCTTGGCGAGCGTGGAGATGCCGAACTGATCGATCCAGGAGTTTCCTTTGCCATCGAGGATCCTGGCGATGACGTATTTCTCCAGGCTGGAGGCGGGCCGGGGCAGGGCGGAGGCCGCGACTTCAGCGATCTTGCCAAGAAAGGGCTCGATCGCCGAAGCGTAATCGCCGCGGTTGTTGCCTTCGGTCTGGCCGCATTCGATCAGGGCGACGTTGTGGACGTGGCAGGTGCGGATGGAGGCCAGCGACCAGACGGCGCGGCTGTAGGCGCTGACGATCGGTGGGCCGGCGGACGCCGCGACGTCAGCGGCGAGGCAGACCGGGCATGCATAAACGCGCTCGCGGCGCAGGCCGGCCTTGTTCAGCCATTCAGTCCTGAACCGGTAGCCGGGGGACTCGCGATGAATCGAGTTTTCACCGAGGGTCCCGGGCCGAAGCCCGGCGAGATCCTCGACCTTGGACAGCGCGTCCTGTTGACCATCGATCACGGACTGGATGGTGATGCCGAAATCGGTGCAGAACACGCGCAGCGGGCGACCGTGAAGACGCGCCAGGCGGGAGATGTAGCTCGCCGGAATCTCGCCCCGCGAAAGCGGAATTGTTGGAAAGAGTTGGGCCATCGAGAATTTCTCCTTTTTCAAGATTTGCGGCGTCCGGTATTCTTGGCGCCTCTGGAATTCTCGATGGGCTGATCGCGCTCGCGCGGGTCGTCCATCAGGACAAAGCTGCAATCGATCTGGCGCCAGGCGTCGGTGGCGAAGGGATTGGCTGGCGCCGTATTGCCGGTGCGCAGCGCGAAGGCCGTGGCGTAATCTTCGGAGTTGAGGGCATTGGCTCCCGATTTGAGAGCGTGCTCGATGGCTTCGAGCGTCATGTCGATCAGCGTGCCGAATTCGCAGAGCGCGGCGTGGATCAGGCGCTGCCCGAGATGGTCGCCGAAGTCGGTGGTGAGGCCGGCGGATTTCGCCAAGGCATTCACCGTTCCTTTGGCGGCGCCGAGGTCGGACTCGCTGAGGCTTTTGAATTCGACGAAACGGGTGCGGCGCCGGATCTGCGTGTCGGCCTCCAGGAAATACTGGAGTTCCGGCAGTCCCGCGAACACCAGACAGATTGGGTGTTCCTCGGAATTCAGCAGGGACTTGAGGGTGTCGCGGATGCGGGCCACTTCGTCGGACTTCGCGTTCGACGTGATGTTCTGCATTTCGTCGATGATGAGAATGCGCGTGCCGATCTTGGCGAGGTGGAGGCGAACCGCCTCCCAGACCTCATGTTCCTTGCGGTCAGCGACCAGGGGATAGCCGAGGCGGTGCAGGATTTTGCGGCCCAGCGTTTTCAACGTGCAGGGCGCCGGCGCGGTGACGTAGACGACCAGGCATGACGGCTTGCCGTAATCGGGGAACTTGGCGGCGAGGATGCGGGCCAGCGCGGTGGATTTTCCGGCGCCGCTGTGACCAAGGACAGCCAGGGCGCGGCCCTCGACGAAATAACTCTCATCGTCGAAATCGTCCTCGTAGTCGTCGTCGAAGTCGTTATCGATCTCGTCGTCCGCCGCCTGGATGGGCATGGCGAGGTGGGTTGCGCGGTAGATGATATAGTCGAGAGCCTTTTGCAGTTCGGCGTCGCGCGGCGATGCGATGTATTTCATGCGCAGCGCCTTCATGATGGCGCGCGTCGCGTTATTTTTGGCTGTGTCGATGTCATTCATTGTGTGTCCTTTCATTTGGTTTAATCTTCGATGGTCCATCCGTCGGGAAGTTCGGCGTCGCCGTCGTCATCGGGGTCGGGTGGTGTAGGAGAGATTTCCCCCGTGTCTGGATTCACCTCCTCCCAGTCCTGCGGCGCCGTCTTGGGCTTGGGCGCGGCGGGCCTATTGGCCGGAATATCGGCGGGGGGATGGAAGTCGCCGGTCGGATTGGACGGAATCGCGTTGGCGAGAAAGTCGCCGCCGGCGTTGGGATTGGCGCGGGCCGCCTCGCGCGACTTCCAGGGAATCTCGACCAGGCGCTCGAGACGGTCGACCGTTTCGCGGGTGATGATCGGACTGGCGATGGAGTAGGCGAGCCGCGCCGCGTCGCCGATCATTGCGATGCGGTCCAGCGCGTCCAAGGCGATGGCGTGGGACGGGATGTTCTTGGTCTTGAACCGCCGGCGCAGGTCTTCGCAGACTGCGGCCCACACGATGATGTTGACGCCCTGCATCTCCGGAATGATGCAAGGGATCGAGGCAAAACCCTTTTCGCCGATCCTGACGGATATCCAGCCGAGGTCATGGCGGTCGACGATGACGTCGACTTCGGCTCCTTCGCCGACGTGCCTCATATATTTGTTGAGCACGCGGTTGTTGTAGAAGAGGTTGAGTACCCGGACGCCCTTTTTGGAAATCTTGCGGGTGATCTTGATTCCGAAGGCGTTGCGCCGTGTTCGTTTGTCGGGAGGCGGGGCGGCGCCGCGTTTTTCGTAGAGGTTGTCGTAGGCGTTACGAGGCGTTTCGCCGCCCAGGCCTTCGTGTCCTTCCTGGTGGTAGCAGTCGACGACATAGAGAACGAGGACCGTGGCCAGCTGCTCGATGGTCAGGCAGGTGAGATCGATTTCCTCGTCGCCGCGCGCGACAACGTTCTCGAAGGTTCTTCCCGCCAGGCGGCAGAACGCCTGCAGGTCGATGGTGCGGAAGAGCCGCTCGATCTTGCCGCGCAGGTACGGCGTCGCCGCCGGTGGATTGTCGAATTTGATTCCGGCGTCGATGCAGGCCTGGCGGAATTCATAGGCGATGAACGCCGGGCCCTGATCGGTGGCGAGGGTTCCGCAGCCCGAGTACATGTGCCAGGTCGAAACGGCGCCGGCGCTCGCGGCGAAGGCGGTTTTGTCCATCATGCCCATTTCGAGCGTGGCGACCGCGGAGTTGAAATTTTCGGTGGCCGACAGTCGCATGCCGAGGACGGCTTCGCTGGCGCAATCGAGGACGGCGCAAAGCGTCCAGCGGCCTTTTTCGATTTCTGTTTTCTGATCGGGCGACAGAAGCTGCCAGAGCTTGCTGAATTTCAGCCACGTCCTGAGATGTGCCGTCCAGGAATCCATCTCCCAGCGCTGGCCGATCCGGATGGCCCGGACACCGCCCATGACAAGGACGAAATGTTGCTTGGCCTTGTCGGCGTTCCAGCGTCCGGCATAATTGAAAAAGGCGCCATTGGCGTCGATGCACTCGGAGAGCTTATTGTAAGATGGGCAATCGAAGGGATCGAGTTTTGCGGCCTCGCGCTCCTTGTTGACCTTGTTGATTTTGGTTTCGAGCTGTCGATGGACGTCCTTTTTCGTGGGCCTGTCCGTGCTGGCGTATTTGAGCGAAATTTCGAAGAGGATGTCCTGGATATCCAGGCTGAGCGGCGACGGCTGTGGCCCATATTGGAAGGCGTCGACCAGCGCGAGCGCGTTGAAATTGGCGTTTTTGTAGACGTTGAGCCAGGAGCGGACCGATTTCACGCACGGGATCCAGCGGTCAAAACCGCTTCCGTCGCTGAGTTTGACTCCATTCAATTTGTCGAGCGCGGCGCCATGCGTTTCGAAGATGATATCGAGGCCGCGCTGGAGTCCGTCGTCGCAGAGGCTCGCCTTACGGGTCTCCAGCAGGGGCCGGAGGAGGTCGCAAATCGCGTGCTTGTAGACGATCCGCTTCTGGCGGTTGTGGTGCAGGTCTTCGAAGCGGAGGTCGCCCGCTTTCATGCGGGCTTCGGCTGTTTCCTTTGCGAAGTAATCGGGATCGTATCGCCAGCCCGGACCGTTTTCAAATTCGGCGATCCGGGCGTTGGTGAATGTTTCGGTGAAGCCGGGCTGGTAAACACGTTCGAACACGTGGCCGGCGCCGAACGTGGAAATGCACTTGTAGTAGACGCCGGAGTCGCCGTCGCCGTCGCCGAGGTCGAAGCCGACGCCGATCCGGTCATGTTCCCCGAAATATCGGCGACACGGTTCGTAATTTTTCGGCGCCGGCTGTTGCGGCAGATAGGGAACGAGGTCCTTGGCTGTCATGCCGCGTCGTTCCGCATGTACGGCCGCCAGACGGTCGCCGGATAGTCGATCAGGGTGTTTTGTCCGATTTCCAGATCGCCTTCGTCGATGAGCCGGGCGATGGCCCTGTAGCCCGCACCTTTGAGGCCGCTGATCTTGATCAGCGTCGCTACGGTGGTTTCGCCGTTGAGCGTGCGGACGATGGCGCGCATCGTGGCGTCGGCGGTCCGGTCGCGGTCGCGTCGCGCCGACAGGATGAGTTCGGCGTTTTGCACTATCGCGACGGGCAGGTCCGCGTCCTCGACCAGCACATAGGCGTCGGCAAATCCGCGCACCTGGCCGGCGATGGCTTTGAGGATGTCCAAGACCTTCTCCGACCGGGCCTTGGGCCGGACGGCGAGGGCCATCTTCGAGCCGTCGGCCATGTCGGCCAGGAAATCGAAGAAGTGCCGTTTCCACCGCTGTTCGAATTCATCGAAGTAAGCGACGGCCGGCGGTTGTTCGACCAGGTTGACGACGTCGCGGCGGGCCAGCATGACGACGGCGCATTTGCTTTCGAGGATGCTTTCGCACTGGATCATCCGGACGCGCGGCGGGACGCCGGTGATCGCCGGAATGATCGAGCGGCCCGCCCCACGCGACCTGAGGCTGATGTGGCGGGAAGCGACCGAGGCGAGGGGCGGGAGCCAGAAGTCCTCTTCGTCCTCGGTGTCGTTGGAGAGGTCGTATTCGGTGGTCATGACCGCCTCCGCGTGTTGCGGCGGGCGGTTTTACCGGCGGCGGTGGGGTTGAGAAGGGCCGAGGCGAGTTCGGCCTCCATCCGGCTAAAGAGCCGGTTGATCTTGGGCTTTCCGAGATGTTCGGTGGAGCCGAACAACATGAAGCGGTCGAAGCCCTCGGTCTTGAGGCTGATCGGGAGCGTCGGCGGTGACGCGAGGTCGTCGAGCGTCTGGGGACGGTCGTCGGAGGAATTGTCATCTGAAGTTATGAGCTGTCGCATTCTTCGAGCAAGTGTCGTCGTTCGGCGAGGAGCTGACGCTCTTCGCCGTGCGGTTCTGGACGCGACTTTCGGGATTTCGCTCGTAGCGAGACTAGGGCGCGCTCGCGACTCTTGTCAGTGAGTCGCGGTCGTGCGATACATGCCCATAGACGTGGCATGCATCATTGCCTGTCGCGGGAGCCGCTTTGCTGACATAGTTTTCGCAGGCCGTGCACAGCATTGCGGGGCAAACGAGCGCGTGGTCCTTCGGGGCCGCGCGTTTTCGTTTTCTGGGCTAACGTTACGTCATCATCGCTCTTCCCTTTCCCTCTCGAACCGACCCTGGGGACTCGAACCTGCGACCACGGTGCAGGGACTCGAACCCCCAAATTCACCATCGGCGTTGGCGCGCACGCGGCCTCAAGCTGACGGTGAAAAATAATTCGTTGAATCCGCGACGAGAGTCGAGTCAGTTAGGGGCGTCCGTCCCCAACTCCGACTTGGCAGAGACGAATGAACTCGGCGATCGCGCTTTGAGCTTCGTCGTGTTTGATCGGGTTCGAGCCCCTTGCGCGACGAGGTTAGTCGACATTTATCGTGCTCGGTTGCGCGCCTGTTTTTTCTGACCGATGGCTTTAAAAAAAATTCGATGGCCTGTGGAAAAGTGGGCGGTGACTTCGCCTTTCAGGCAGTTTTCCCTTGTCTTTTTTAATCACTGCAACGAGCGCTGATTCGAAAACGATCGGTTTTGGCTCGTGGTCGTCAGGTTAAATGACGTCGAACTGGGTAGGGGGTGGCTTGAATTGAGGTCGTCCATCTGCGCACATCCTTGATAGGCGGAATTCCATTTTTGTTTGGGGATTATCCCCTTGACGCAAGTAGCCAAACGGGGTACAAATAGCGGCATAGGAGATCGCCGCTATGGAACCCCGCAAACGCAAGCGCCCATCGAAGGCCGGACAGAAAGAAAGCAGCGTCCAGTCGTATTCAGTTCGCGAGTTCTTCGCGGAGTTTCCGACCGACGACGCTTGCCTGATTCGCGTTATGGAAGTGCGTTATGGCCTTCGTCATGTTTGCGGGAAATGCAAGACCGGGGCGACTTTCCACAAGATCACCGGGCGCCGCGCCTTCGCTTGCGCGGCCTGTGGCGATCACATTTACCCCTGCGCCGGAACCATTTTCGAGGACAGCCGGACGCCGATGCAAACTTGGTTTTATGCGATTTATCTGTTTATCGCTACGCGCCACGGCGTTAGCGCCAAAGAGCTTCAGCGGACCCTTGGCGTCACTTACAAGACCGCTTGGCGCATCGGCCATCAAATCCGCGACATGATGACAGAGCCGGCTCGGGGAAACTGGACAGAACGATAAGTGGCTTTTCTGCCTGACAGCGTCGATGATCGGCGCGCATCAGGAGAGATTATGACCAAACGACCGCGTCGGAACCACACGCCGGCATTCAAGGCGAAGGTGGCTCTGGCCGCCCTGAAGGGCGAGAAGACGCTGACAGAACTGGCGCAACAGTTCGATGTTCACGCCAACCAGATCACGCAATGGAAGGCCCAGCTTCTTGAAGGCGCTGCCGGAGTTTTCGGTCATGGCGGGAGCGAAGCTTCCGCGCCGGTTGTCGATTTGAAGGCGCTGCATGCCAAGATCGGAGAGTTGGCGCTGGAGAACGATTTTTTGGCAGGCGCGCTCACCAAAGCGGGTTTGCTGAGCGCAAAACGATGATCGACAGG
>NZ_CAIUXT010000205.1 GCF_903903185.1 uncultured Rhodoblastus sp. | reverse complement strand
TCCTATCTGCTGATCGGCTTCTGGTATGAAAAGCCCTCGGCCAACGCCGCCGCGATCAAGGCCTTCGTGGTCAACCGCGTCGGCGATTTCGGCTTCGCGCTCGGCATTTTCATGGTCTTCCTGCTGACGAAGTCGATTTCCTTCGACACCATCTTCGCCGCCGCGCCCGGCCTCGCCAACAAGCCGATTCACATGTTCGGCGGCGACTGGGACGCGATGACCCTGACCTGCCTGTTGCTGTTCATGGGCGCCATGGGCAAGTCGGCGCAGTTCCTCTTGCACACCTGGCTCCCGGACGCGATGGAAGGCCCGACCCCGGTCTCGGCGCTCATCCATGCCGCGACCATGGTCACCGCCGGCGTGTTCATGGTGGCGCGGCTGTCGCCTTTGTTCGAGCAGGCGCCCGCCGCGCTGACGGTGGTGACCATCGTCGGCGCGACCACGGCCTTCTTCGCCGCCACCGTCGGTCTGGTGCAAAACGACATCAAGCGCGTCATCGCCTATTCGACCTGTTCGCAGCTCGGCTACATGTTCGTGGGCCTGGGCGTCGGCGGCTATTCGCTCGGCATTTTCCACCTGTTCACCCACGCCTTCTTCAAGGCCCTGCTGTTTCTGGGCGCCGGCTCCGTCATCCATGCGATGCATCATGAGCAGGACATGCGCCACATGGGCGGACTGGCGAAAAAAATCCCGCGCACCTTCTGGTGCATGACCTTCGGCACGCTGGCCTTGACCGGCTTCCCGCTGACCGCCGGCTTTTTCTCCAAGGACGCGATCATCGAGGCCGCCTATGCGGCGGGCCTGCATGGACAGGCGGCGACCTACGCCTTCGTCATGGTGGTGCTGGCGGCGGGCATGACTTCGTTTTATTCCTGGCGGCTGGTGTTCATGACCTTCTTCGGCAAGCCGCGCTGGGAACAGGCGGGCGGGCATGACGCGAACCACGCGGTCGCCATTGCGCATGACGACCATGCGAAGGGCGACGATCATGCGCATGACGAGCACGGCCATCATGCGCTCGATCCGCATGAATCGCCCAACACCATGATGATCCCGCTGTATGTGCTGTCGGTCGGCGCGATTTTCGCCGGCCTCGCCTTCAAGGGCGCTTTCATCGGCCACGACGCGGACGAATTCTGGCGCGGCTCGCTGTTCGTCGGCCCGGAAAATCATATCCTGCATGAAATGCACGAGATTCCGGGATGGGTCGGGACCTTGCCCTTCCTGATGATGCTCGGCGGCTTAGGCCTCGCGGCCTATATGTATATTTTCTCGCCGGAAACGCCGGTCCGTCTCGCCGAGCGCTTCAACCCGCTCTACAAATTCCTGCTCAACAAATGGTACATCGACGAACTCTATGACTTCCTGTTCGTCCGCCCGGCCTTCTGGCTCGGCCGGCTGTTCTGGAAGGGCGGCGACGGCGCGATCATCGACCGTCTGGGGCCGGACGGCGTCGCGGCGCGCGTCGTCGATGGCGCGTCGTGGATGGGCAAGCTGCAAACGGGCTACATCTATAATTACGCCTTTGCGATGATGCTCGGCCTCGCGGCGATCATCACCTGGTATCTGGTCGGCGGGGTGCGCTAATGTTCGGTTTTGGACTCCTTTCCGCGCTGACCTTCCTGCCGCTCGTCGGCGTCGCGCTGATTTTGCTGGTTCCCGGCGACTCGGAAGGCGCAAAAAACAACATTCGCTGGATCGCCCTGTGGACGACGCTGGTGGTGTTCGGCTTGTCGCTCTACGCCTGGAGCCAGTTCGTCCCTGGCGTGGCGGAGTTCCAGTTCGTCGAAGAGCGCGCCTGGTTCGGCGCCGGCCTCAGCTACAAGATGGGCGTGGACGGCATTTCCTTCCCCTTCGTGGTGCTGACCGCCTTCCTGATGCCATTCTGTATCGGGGCCTCGTGGAATTCGATCCAGACCCGCGTAAAAGACTACATGATCTGCTTTCTGGTGCTGGAGACGCTGATGATCGGCGTGTTCTGCGCGCTCGATCTGGTGCTGTTCTATCTGTTCTTCGAGGGCGGCCTGATCCCGATGTTCATCATCATCGGCGTCTGGGGCG
>NZ_CAIUXT010000204.1 GCF_903903185.1 uncultured Rhodoblastus sp. | reverse complement strand
TGTGACGGTGGACGTGGCGCTGATCGTGCCGATCGCGATGGAAGAAAAACTGCGCTTCGCCATTCGCGAAGGCGGCCGCACCGTCGGCGCGGGCGTCGTCGCCTCGATCATCGAATAATTGAAGCGATACGTTAAGAACTTGGTATAAGCCTATGAAAAAGGAGCCTTTTTGGCTCCTTTTTTAATGTCCTACGCCAAGGCGTCGCCCGGTCGCCGAAAATCGCTTGCCGGCCGTTTCGCGAAGGGTGGAAATTGTTCGATGGGTCTTGCCTTGGCGCGCGCAATCCGGTTATGAGAGGCCTCCGCCGTCGGCGCGGTTTGCGCCGTCCGCAGGAGTGTAGCTCAGTTGGTAGAGCACCGGTCTCCAAAACCGGGTGTCGCAGGTTCGAGCCCTGCCACTCCTGCCAGTTTTCCCCAATAAAATCAGGTGTTTAGAAAAACGAAAGAGCCGCCTAACGGGCGGCTTATTTTATGGGGTAACTATTGGGGTAACAAAAAGCGTGGGGTATCGACCGTTTCAGGCCGATTTTTGTATCTCGGCGCATAGGGAAGCACGAAGGGAAGCCCCGCTTCAGCCCTCACATTCGGCCCATGCCCGTCGCCTTGTACTCGCGCCAGTCCGGCGTCAGGGCCGCGCGCCGGCCTCCGCAGCCTTCGCAGCGGAATCGACGGAGACGGACGATAGCGGGGAACGGGGTTTGATCCGGCAGGCCAAGCCGAGCGAACGGAAGGGCCGAAGAGCGCCGGCAGTCCTGGCAAAGCACATAGACCCCCGCGACCCCGGACGCGGATAGGCTGGCAATCGTCGGCGGGTTTTTCGATTCGCTGCGCATCGGGCGATCTTATCGGATGGTCGCGCCCAAGCCATTCGCCCAAAGAAAAACCCCGCTGCCGGTTTTCACCGTGCGGGGCCTCGATCCTTGGCGGCTTTACATCCGAGCTCGCCTTGGAATTGAGCGCAGACTAGACCGCGCTTGTGTCAAACTGAAGGCGCCCTCAGGTCGTCGGCCCCTCTTGCCAATCACAGCCGACAGCCGCCATCACCGCCGCCGCGCGGGTCGATGGCAATGGTTTTGGTTTCTCGCCATAGGAAACCCAGTGGAAATGATGACCAGGATTATTAACCCGAACGGAATCGCCGGGCCGGTCGCGACCTTCCGGCGACAGTTCGTCCGACATGGCGTAATATTCGAAGAAAAGCCATGTGTGATAGGCTTCAAGCAATTCCTTCGGCTGATCGGTTGCCGCTTCGTCGGCTGGACGGGTTTTCGCATAGGCCGATGCCAGCTTTGCGGAAATGGTCACCTCGGCGCCACTGGCGAGAGCGGCCAAGGCGTTCACCAAAGCGGCAGAAACTTTCTCGGGGGCATTATATTTGGCCAGATATTCGGCGCAGAAATGCACCAAGGCGGCGCCGCCCGCCGGTGTCGTCGGTTTGGTTTTCAGAATTGCTTCCTCGGCTTTGTCGAAGATGCACCACGCCCGATCAACACGCTTTTGCAGCACGTCGAGGCCGGATTCCTTGTATTTGTCGTCATATTCCTTTTTCGCCTGATCAAAGGCCGCGATGATAGCAGCGCGGTCTTTCTTCCACTTTTTCAGATTTTCAGGATCAACCGCAGGACGGGCGGGAAGTTTGACGCCATAGAACTTTTCAGCCAGTACGCCGATTTCACGGACGCCAGCCTCGCCGTAGTCGGGCGCGAAGGGCGCGAGCCATTCCGTCAACTGAGAACGGAAGGAAACAACCGTCGTTTCCTCGCCTATCGCGGCGAGGAACTTGAAGGGAAACGCCACCTTCATATTGACGTTTTCGATCTCCCTGTGGGCTTTTTTTCGCTTCGTCATAGGCGTTTTTGGCGCGGCGGAATTTGTCCAAAGCCTTGAGCAATGGATCGGAAGCAGGCAAGCCGGTAGCGCTTGCCGGAACGGTGTTGTTCGACATGGGTTGCTCCTATTGGGTTGCAATCAACAGTTTATGTTGATAATCTCCGCTAGATATTCCGTCAACAGAAAATGTTGAAATGACGCCAAGCCAATGCCGCGCCGCCCGCGCACTTATCAATCTGACACAGCCGAAACTTGCCGAGGCGGCTGGCGTCGGGTTGTCAACCGTGGTCGATTTCGAGAAGTCGCGCCGCGCTGTTTCCGACGTTGCAAGGGAAGCAATCCGCGCCGCCCTTGAAGCCGCTGGCGTCGAGTTCATCCCGGAGAACGGCGGCGGCGCTGGCGTGAGGCTGCGGCAAAAATAGGCCATTCGTTGTTGCGAGTCTCTTCTTTGAACCGCTTGCATGCAATCAAAAGCAATCCATCATGAAGGTCTTCGCAAAGGAGGCCAGCATGCCAATTATCGCCAATCTCATCCGGTTCGCCTTGCCGCTGAAAAAACGCGTCGACTGGCGCGAAATTCAAATGCTGCTCATCGAGCGAGCCAGAAGCCTTGGCTTCGAGCCCGAAATTGAAGGGAGCGGACCAGAATATACGCTGCGCCTTTCGAGCGGCATGGCATTAATGAGAACGAGGGACGGCACCTATCGGGCCGGATGACCAACCGGCCGTTTTCTCCTGGCCGCCACGGAGCATCTCAAACGCAAAAACGGCCGCCATGCTACTCGTGGCGGCCATTCTTCTGTTTACCCTTGCATTCCGGCGATTATTTACGCACGGCTGCACTGCGATTCGAAATGGCAGGGACGTATCGAATTGCGCGAATCGCCTCCATATTGATTGCGTAACTTTCGCTCATTGTCATCGGGCGGTTCTCGCATTCGATCTCGCGAAGAATTCGGTCCGTTTCCGGTAAATTCCGATCCGTGGTCTGCGTCGGTTCATTGGTCTGCGACATGAGTTTGGCTCCAAATGTTTGAAGCCGCCATGTTGCGTTGCGTCGGGCGCCAGCGGCGGGAGCGGTCTAACATCCGCCGCAATGGTCGCCACGGGCTCGGCCCGCGCGGCTGATCTTGTCGAAGTCTCTTCGATAGTCAAGGAACAAAAACGCCCCCCATTGCATCCACCGGCGAGTGTCCTTTCAACGCAAGCGCCATATCGACGCCGAATCCTATTGGACCGTGACAGAGCAGCCCCTACACTCGCCATCAGCGAACGGGATGGAGGGCAGATGGATCCGGCCGAACAGACTGCGCAATTCCTGTCGGGGTTGCCCGATACGATCCGCAGCAACATTTTGGCGTTCGTCTTGATATACGTTTTCGACTACCCGCTGAAGCGGGACGACGACCTCAGGGCCATCGTCATTGAAAAGTTTCAAACGCCAGACGGCATGCGACGTATCGCTATCGTCTTAAGGGCGACTGGAGTTATCGACTTCGTGCTCGAACGGACGATCTTCATGCAGCGAGCCAATGAAGCGCGGTTGCCGATCATCGCCCAAAAACTCGAAAACGACGCCAAAGCTGCGGAAATAATCGAAACCATGATGATGTCGCGTGAATTGCAGCTTCGTCACGCGGAAACGGCGCTTCAGACTTGGACATCTCTTCGCAGCAACGAACTATCCCCCGGAAATCTGATGGCGTTTGAAGATAGCTGTCTAAAGGGATCACTCCCCGCATAGGCCACCAGTCTTTTATGGCCAGTTCAAAATCGGAATATTCTTTTTCTTCCAATTCACTCATTTCATGCAATCCCCCATCCACCGGCCTCAATCTCCCGGCGCCGCTCTTGAACGCGCTCGCCGATTTCTGCCGCAACCTCGGCGATTTCCTCCGGCGTGGCGATGGCGTTGAAACGCTCCGTCCAGTCAACTCGAATTTCCGTCAGGAATTGCTCAAGCGATTCTTGCGCCTTGTCGTCGGGCGAATGGGCGTACAAGAGCGCAAGCTGCTCGATTACGGAGATTGTGCAGGCCAGGAATTCGGCGGGCGTTGTCATCGGCGGCCCTTTTCATCTTCCGGCGCCACGGCCTCGAAAGCTTCGGTCGCGAGGTGTTTGACCTCATGAAGGAGGTGGAGCAGTTCGCGCATCTCGCCGGAAAGAATCCCGCCGCCCGCCAAAACAGCCCTAACCGCCTTGGCCGCCATTTCGTGAATCTTGGCCTCCATCATGATCGCCGAGCCAGCGAGAAACGACCGCGCCGGGATTCTCGACGTTCCGAATTCGTGATATTTCGCAACCGGATCGTCCGTCCCGACATAGCCCTCGTTTCCGCTGGCGTTCCATTGGATCGAGGCGCGAAGCTGGCCCGTCTCCAATAGGGGCGAATTGCCCCGCATCTTGTGGGCGATGGTTTCCGGCTTCAACGAGACCCATCCAAGATCGTATGTGCCGAGGACTTCGCGCGCCTCGTTCGCGACGATGATGCAGGCCTGTTTAACAATTGCCTCCGTCGCGAGGTTCATATCGGCTTCCATCGCGTGAAGCTTCGCGGCGAATCCGAGGAGGTTATAAACCGTCATGCGACTATCCTTGGCGACAAAGAGAGGCGCGCGGGCCGGGCGGATTAGAGCAGTCCCCGCTTGGCGTGAATCGGAATGATTTGGGGGATTCCCTTGGGCGTGGAAATGGGCGAATCTTGGTTTCCCTCTGAATCGGGAGGCGCAGGATGTCGCGAGGCTATTCCTTTGATCTGCGTGAGCGTGTGA
>NZ_CAIUXT010000203.1 GCF_903903185.1 uncultured Rhodoblastus sp. | reverse complement strand
GTGGTCGCCGATCTGGCGGCGTGACCGGCGGAATAGGAACTAATTCATCGATGTCGCCCGCTCGAGCAGGGCGTCGCGGGCTTCGGTCAGGCGGATATAGTCGTCATGCCGGCCGCCGGCGTCGGGATGGACGGTCTTGGCGAGGCGGCGGAAGGCGGCGTTGATTTCGGCCGCCGTCAATGCGCCCCAGGGCGGCAATTCGAGCCGCGCGCGATGGGCGGAAGCGTCGTTGGGCGCGTTGACGCCCATGGCCAAGGCCCAGAGCCTTTCGCGCGTCTCGGAGCGCAGCTTGTCCTGATCCGCCTTCCATATCCGCCGCGACATGACGAGGCAGGCGCCGAAACGGACGCGGCCAAAATTTTCGAGTTCGTCGAGGCTGAAGGGGCCGACCACGTCATATGGCGCCGCGAGCCAGGCGATACGGCCGGACGGGGCCTCCTCGACGCGGCCCATCCTGGCCTGGTCGAGCACGCCCAGCGAACCGTTCCACACCACCCATTCTTCGCTGTCGTTCATCCGAAAGCTTTCCGGCATTGTCAGGATTCGCATGCAGGATTGAAGCCATAGCCTCGAATCAGGTCCGCAGGCGATAGCCGGTCTTGAACACGTAAATGACCAGACCGACGCAGATCAGCAGCATGGCCAGGGTCAGCGAAAGGCTGATCGCCGGTCCGACCGAGGCTATGTCATAAAAGGCCCAACGAAAACCATCGACCAGATAGACGATCGGGTTGAACAGCGCAATCTTGCGCCACGGCGTCGGCAGCATGTTGATCGAGTAGAAGGTGCCGCCCAAGAAGGTCAGCGGCGAGATCACCATCAGCGGGACGATCTGCAATTTCTCGAATCCATCCGCCCAAAGGCCGAGCAGAAAGCCGAACAAGGCGAAAGTCACCGAGATCAGCACCAGAAAGGCCAGCGACCACCACGGATGGACGAGTTCGAACGAGACGAAAATCCGCGCCGTGGCGAAGATGATCAGGCCGAGCAGCACCGATTTGGTGGCGGCGGCGCCGACATAGCCGAGCAGCACCTCGATGGCCGAAACCGGCGCCGACAGGATTTCATAGATCGTGCCGGTGAAGCGCGGCAGATAGATGCCGAACGAGGCGTTGGAAACGCTTTCGGTCAGTACGGCGAGCAAAATCAGTCCCGGCACGATGAAGGCGCCATAGGGCACGCCGTCGATCGGCGGCATGCGCGAACCGATGGCCGAGCCGAACACCACGAAATAAAGCGCGGTGGAAAGCACCGGCGAGGCGATGGACTGGAACAGGGTCCGCCAGGTCCGGGCGAGTTCGAATTTGTAGAGCGCGGCGACGCCGATCCAGTTCATCGGCTTTTCCCCACCAGATCGATGAAAATATCCTCCAGCGACGAGCGGTCCGCGTTGACCGAGCGAAAGTCGATGCCGCGCGCGGCAAGCTGTTTGAGCAAATCCGCCAGTCCCGGCTCCGCGCCTGCGCCGCTGTCGTCCTCGCCCTTCTGGGTGAAGGCGAGCGACAGGCCGTCCTCCGCAAGGTCGAGCGGCCGGGCGAAAAGTCCGGGCGGGATCGCGTCGAGCTTCCGGCTCAGGCCGACCGTCACCCGCGTCTTGCCGAGGCGGCGCATCAGCGCGTGCTTCTCCTCGACGAGAATGATTTCGCCCTTGTCGATCACCCCGATCCGGTCGGCCATGTCCTCGGCCTCCTCTATATAATGGGTGGTGAGGATGATGGTGACGCCCTTGTCGCGCAGGCGGCGCACCATTTCCCACATCTCGCGGCGCAATTCGACATCGACGCCGGCGGTCGGCTCGTCGAGGAACAGGATTTCCGGTTCATGGGCCAGCGCCTTGGCGATCAGCACGCGGCGCTTCATGCCGCCCGACAATTGGCGGATATTCGACTCCTTCTTGTCCCACAGCGAGAGGTCGCGCAAAATCCGTTCGACAAAGGCCGGATCGGCGCGCTTGCCGAACAGGCCGCGCGAGAACGTCACCGTGCCCCACACCGACTCGAACATGTTCGCCGAGAGTTCCTGCGGCACCAGCCCGATCTTTTTGCGCGCGGCCCGATAGTCTGTGGCGATGTCGCAGCCGTCGACCAGAACCTCGCCGCCGCTCGGGCGCACGAGGCCGCAGACAATGCCGATCAAAGTGGTCTTCCCCGCGCCATTGGGGCCAAGCAGGGCGAAGATTTCGCCGCGCTCGATGGCGAGATCGACGCCCTTGAGCGCGCGATAGCCATTGTCATAGGTCTTGGTCAGATTGCTGATCGAAAGGACTTTGTCCAAGGACGGGTTTTCCTCCGGAAGGCGGCGACTTGACAGGCTGTTTAAAATCCGTGGACCGCCCTCGTGGTTGGAGACGGCCTCCATAACCCGTCGAAAGACGGGCTATGGAGGCCTCCTCACCATGAGGGCTACCCTGTCGTTTCCATTGATCCTCTCATGCTGAGGAGCGGTGCGAAGCATCGCGTCTCGAAGCACGAGGGGATCAACTCAAGCATTTTTCAGCAGTCTGTTAAGGCTTTCTTGCCATGAAACGGCCGCCCGCGCCATGGCTTGCGCTGGCCGCGACGCAAGAGCGCCTGTGCTTTTTCCCGACGCGGCTTTCTCTGGATATGGGCGCTGGACAGACCGCTCGGGCGCCATTACCAACGCGCATCTCCCTCTCGCTTCGCAGGTCGGCATTGAGGTTTTTTCGATCCCTGTCGCTCTGGGCGCTGGCGCTGGCTGCGGTCGGCTTTGCGCTGTGGGGCGCGGGTGCGCTATGGTTTCAGGCGCCCTTCGCCGCGCCTGTGCGCCTGCTTTTGTGCGGCTTGTGGCTGGTCCTGCTGCTCGGCGGCGCGGCCGGGCTGTTTTCCGGGCGGCGATGGCAAGCCCTGGGCGCGATGGCCTTGGCGGTCGCCGCGCTGCTGACCTGGTGGTCCACGATTCTGCCGACCAATGAGGGCGACTGGGCGGGGGGGCTCGACCGGACCGTGCGCGGCAGTGTGGACGGCGATATCTTGACCCTCACCGACGTGCGCGATTTCGACTGGCGCAGCGAAAGCGATTTCACGCCGCGCTGGGAAACCCGGCGCTATGACCTGTCCAAACTCGTCAGCGTCGATCTTCTCGCCAATTACTGGATGGGCGAGCCGATCGCCCATACGCTGCTGAGTTTCGGCTTTTCCGACGGGCGGTTCCTGGTCTGGTCGATCGAAATGCGGCTGCGCAAGGGCCAGCAGTTTTCGGCGCTTGGCGGGCTGTTCAAGACGGCGGAGCTGATCTCGCTGGCCGGCGACGAGCGCGACATCATCCGGCTGCGCACCAATGTTCGCCGCGAGGACGTCCGGCTGTTCCGGATGAACACGCGCCCCGTCGTCGCGCGCGAAATCTTGCTTACCTATGTCGACGAGGCCAACGATCTCGCCGACCGGCCGCGCTGGTACAATACGCTGACGACCAATTGCACGACCGTGGTGTTCCACATCGTGCGCGCGGTCGCGCCGGGGATGCCGTTCGACTGGCGGGTGCTGGTCTCGGGCTATCTCCCCGACTTCGCCTATGAACGCGGGGCGCTCGACAGCAGCCTGCCTTTCCCGCAATTGCGCGAAAAGTCGAAAATTTCTCCCCGCGCCATCGCCGCCGACGCCTTGCCTTCGCCCGCTTTTTCGCAGGCCATCCGCACCCATGTTCCGGGCTTCCTGCCGGCGCGCTGAACGGGTTTTTCCGCTCATTCGCCGTTGTAGAAAATCCGGTACAGCGCGCCTTCCTGATCGTCGGAGACGACCAGCGAGCCGTCCGGCAGTTCGGCGACGTCCACGGGGCGCCCAAGATAGGGCGTCTTGCCGGGGTTCCAGCCCTCGGCGAAGGGGACAGAAGGGCCGGGCTTGCCGTCGCGCAGCGGCGTGAACATCACCCGCGCGCCAATCGGGACGCTGCGGTTCCAAGAGCCGTGCTGGGCGGAAAAAATGCCGCGCCATTGCGGCGGAAACTGCGCGCCGCGATAAAAGATCAGGCCGAGATCGGCGGCATGGGCGGCCTCTTCGACTTCGGGAAAGACCAGTTCCTCCGGCGGCGTCTCGCCGGCATATTCGCGGGTGCGGACATGGCCGCCGCCATACCACGGGAAGCCGAAATTCAGCCCGGGGCTCCCGGCCTTGTTGATTTCGCCGGGCGGAATGTCGTCGCCCATCAGATCGACCTGATTGTCGGTGAACCACAACACGCCATCCGCGGGGTTGAAGTCGAGACCCACGGAATTGCGGATGCCGCGCGCAAAAACCTCGCGCCCGGTCCCGTCGGTATTGAGGCGGATGATTCCGCCCATGCCCCATCGATCGTAAACCGGCATTTTTTCTTTCGGCGCCACATTATTCGGCTGGCCGATCGTGACGTAGAGCCGGCCGTCCGGGCCGATCCGGCAGACGCGGCGGCTGTGGCTGTTGTTGCCGGCCTCCGCTGGCGGGATCAATTGGTCCTGCGGGACGATCGCCTCGGGATGGTCTTCGTCCCAGCCGCCGTCTTTGGGCGCAAACTTGAGGATGCGGTTGAGTTCGGCGACGAACAGGGTCCCGTCCCGCGCGAAACAGGGGCCGTTGGGCAGCACGAATTTTTCGCTCGCCGCGAAAACTTCGACCTTCGGCTCAGGATCGAGGCCTATGGCGATCTTGTAAACCTTGTCGCTGCGCGATCCGACGACGAGGGTTCCGCCGTCGGGCGCGACCGCGAGATGGCGCGCCTCCGGCGCCAGGGCGTAGAGAGCGATATGAAAACCCTGCGGTAATTTGATCCGCGCCAGCGTGGCGCGCAGATCGCCGGCGTGATCGGCGCGGACGGCGCCCGGAACGGCCAGAATCGCCGCCAGGCTGGCGAGAAGCAGGGGGAAGGGGCGCATGGAGGGACTCGGACCTTATAGGGCGAAAGGGCTTTGTTGGCCGCAACAATACCACGAACCTGCGGACGGGTATCGCGCGAGGCCGAACGCGGGGGAAGGCGGCGTCGCCCGCTTCGAAGTTTCGATGAAAATATATAATTTTTTGCACCCTGAAATTCCTGCGCCAATTGTCGCGCCGGCAAGGCGCGACGGCTTGGCGCAGACACCGTCCAAGGCGAACCGGTTTGGTCGCCTGAAATTGCCTGGATCATTGATGAATGAGGATAATTTTAACAGCCAAAGTCAATGGCGGACCGGCGGGAATGGCCGATGAACGCCTTATCCGTATTTTCCCGCTATCCGTATTTACCCGTATTTAATTACAAGCATATCTCGGTTATCTACCGTGGAATAGAGGCTGGAATTCAGGAAATCCAGTCAAGCGTATCTGGCTCCGCAGCCTGCCGCTTTCCAACATTGCGGAAGACGTAAGCTGCGCATCATAAATAAAGGTGATTTAATGAAACAGGCTCTGTATCTTGGCGCCGCGTCGGCTCTTGCCCTCATGGTTGGTTTTTCTGCTGGCGCGCATGCGGCGTCTGCGGTAATCGACGGGATCACGGTGACCAACTCGGGACTCGCCGATCCGTCTTTGCCCGACTATCCCCAGCCTGTCGCCTTTGCGGCTACGGGAGCGCTTCTCCAGTTTGCCTGGGTCGGTTCTTCCCTGTCCAACCAGGGCTGGGATCCTTTCGGCCCCAGCGATACGAGCCACCATTGGTGGAATATCGGCGAAGGTGGCGGCAGCGTCGGCTTCAACCTCTCGGGTTCGAACTTGAAGATCGTCTGGGGTTCGCCGAATTACACGACCACGGACAACGACAATTACGTGTCGTTTTATACCGGAACGGGCGGGACCGGCGCGCTGATCGGCCGGGTGGACGCAGCTGACCTCTACAATAATTTTTCTGGCATCGACAACAATAACCATGCGGGATATTTGATCGACTTCAAATTGCCGCAGGCTTACAAGAGCGTCGTGTTCGCGACGAACCCCACCGCCTTCGAATTCGCGCTCGCCGCTCCCGAACTCTCGACCTGGGGCATGATGCTGGCGGGCTTTGCGGGTCTTGGCTTCGTCGGCTATGGCCGCAAGCGCCGGGAAGCTGCGCTGTCCGCCTGACCGCGTCGAAATCCGTTTTGACTTTGGAGAGACCGCCGCGAGGCGGTCTTTCTTTTGTGTGCCGCCGTCGCTGCCGGATCGCGGCTGGCAGGGAACCCGATGTTCGAAACATTTTCGCGGGTCGTGCGCCGGCGCCCGTCCGAGGGTTTCAACTCTCGATTTGACGGGCGAGCGAATCGATAGAAAAATCCGTGAGAGTCTCGCGCTCGGACGCCAGGCAGCGCCGGCAGGGCGCGCGATCCTTAACCCATGTTGTCGAAAAGGGGGCCGGGGGCGGAATCGAATTGTAGCTAGAACTAATTGTTTTAAAATAATAATTTTTTCGAAAAGAATTGTGATACCAGCAAATTTTTTGCTGGGCGTCTTGGCCCTCCTTGTCCAGCGCCAACTACAGCGCCCGGATTGCCGCCTTGTCCAATCCAGCAAATGGATTCGCAGCGGCCGGATCTGGCATGGCCAGCGCATTCATTATTTCAGCTTGGCGATGCGATGCAACGGCGCCGTAGCTCGCCAGCGCCGTCAGGACGTTTTCGTGCGCCAAATTTCGGCTCCAGGCTTTTATCTTCTTCAGGTGTCTTGCAAACGCGCTGACACAAGACGCCAAGCGTCCTCCGGCAAAGGTGCGGATTGTAATACGGCAGGCCCGCGCCTTCGAAAGCTCGGCGGAATATCCGGCGGATGGCGCCGGGATTGGTCCAGCATTTTCGCGTGAGGCCGACCGGCGCAAATAATTTGTTTTCGTCCAGCGCAATTTTCGTCGATGGAAACAAGGGATCATCCGGGCCGAATAATTTTTCCTTGGTCAGAAATCCAACCCATTCGATGACAATCGGCTCGATGTCTTCGCCGATTGGGAAAAACGTCGAGGTGATCGTCTTGCGGTTCTTGGTGCGGACGCTGCGCGCGTCGCGAAAGACCGTGCGGCGCCCTATGTCCACATGCTTGACCAGCATGGTCGCCAGCACGTGGCGGATTTGCTTCAGGGTCGGAATTGGCTTTTCGCGCGACGCATTTGCAATGGCGCCGTCATTGTTTGACGGGTTGAAATAGTCGGCTTCGGAATAGGTGCGTTTCGACTTTTAGCCGGGCTGGCCGGCAAGCCATTTGAAAAAATCCTTCAACGCCATCAAGCGCGAATAAGTCGTCGCCTTGGAAAGCGGCTTGCCCGTTTTCGGATTGATCGCCGCGTCCAGATGCCGTTTGAAATTGCGCGCCTGTTCGATGTTGAAGGCGGCAAAATCCTTGTAGCCGTTCACCGCGTCAAAAAGATCGATGGTCGCCGCAATCTGGTCCGCACTGGTCGGACTCGCCCCGGCGACGTTGTCCAGGGTGTGGTGCCGCCGCACGTCGTCGGAACATATTGCGCGCGAGGCCGATCCGCTCCTCCGGGCTCCGCACGAGATTGGAAAGCGCACTGAGCCAAGCTCTGCTGGTGTATTCGATCAGCGGGCCCGTTTCGCCAGCCTTGACGACGCGCGCATAATCCGACCCGTTGGAACAGAGCGTAGCCATGCCCAAGGCGCCGCATTCGAGAAATTTCACATAGCTCTTTTTGGCATTGAAACGATTGGCGACGAGCAGCGCAACGCCGATATCCCGGCAGACGACTTTTTGCAACCAGCGCAGGAAGCTCTGATCATCATTGGCCAAGGGTAAGGGAATGACGCTGGCGAAAGCGTTCTTCGCATCGCGGAACCCGCCGATAACCTGAAAGTCCATCCGACCCGGAAAACGTTTCTGCAGGTCCGCGCCGGCATGACGAACGGCGTCCAGGTCTTCGTCGCGCGTTGGTGTGTCGACATAGCCGATGGTGTCACGGTCGCTGCGAATCCGGCTTTTGGCCTGGCGCAGGCTCGCGGGCTCGCCCTCGTTGCGCAGGCGCCAGAGTTCCGCGTCCAGCGCATTGGGGATGAATGTGACGCGGCTGTTCGGCCTCGCGAACTTCTTCAATAAAGCCTCGGACGAGAGCATCACCGCGTCGGCCTCGCGCGCGGCGGAAGCGAAACGCGAACGGGCAAGCGCCAGACCGAGGCTGACGGCTCATTTCCCGAACGTCAGGCCGACAACGACGATGACGCAGCCATTGCCGGGCGCGGGCAGCAGCAACTGCCGGGCGCCATTGCCGCCGACCGTGACCGCCAGCCCGGACAGGTTGGCTGCGACCTTGCCTTCCTTGAGCAGATCGCCCTGGATTTCGTTGCAGGGCCGCGCCGTCGGAAACACCTGAATATAGGATGTGTCGCAGCCATGGTTCGAGGTCGGTGAGCCGAGGAGGACCACGGCGGCGCGCGGAGCGACCTTGTTGGGATAGGTGAGCGAGACGATCGATTCGAAGACATGCGAATCGGCGGCGCCGGTGTACCAGTTCGACATCGCGGTGTGCGGCGCGTCGATGGTGGCGTTGGCGGCGCGGACGAGACCGTCGAGGCAGGCCTTGACTCCGGCCTGCGCGGCATGGGCCAGCGGCTGCGGCTCGGCGGCGCCCACCGGCAGCGGGGCCGGCGGCGCCGGTTGGATCGGCGCGGGCGGCGCGGATGAAGCTGGCGCCGGCGCCGGCGCCGGCGGCTTGTCCTTCGCCTGCGCCGCCTTCGGCTTTGGCTTCGGCGCGGTCTTGCCCGCCGCATTCGACGCGGGCCGCGAAGCCGGCGGTTCGGCCTGGCCAGCGTCGGCCGGGGGGCGATCGCCGGTCTGGGCAAGGAGGATCGAGCCGCCCCGCGCGGCGTCGGTTCCCGACCAGGCGGCGAAACAGGCGAGGACCACGCAGGCAAGCCGCGCCGCCAGCGGCGCGCGGCGCCACGGGGCCAGCGACGAAGGCAGTGGTGGCATGGAGGCAAGACCTTCCATGAGGCAAGACCTTAAAAGCAGATCAAGCGAAGCGGAGCCCGCCTCGCTTGAAGATTGCCGACAAGGAACGATACAGATTTTCGCGATGCCGCGAAATCGGAATTCCCGCTAGAATTCGAAGCCGCCCATCACGCGGAACACGTTCTGATTGCCGCCGCCATTGGCGTAGGAGGCGGACGCGTAGACCGGAATCGGCGCATCGAAGCGATAGGCGGCGGTGACGCCGATTCCCCCCTGGCTCTGGAAGAACCCGCCGCCGACCGCGACGGTGAACTTGCCGGAAGCGGACGGGGTGAGGATCGGCGGCATGGCCGCGATGGCCGAGATGCCGCGCCGCGCCTCGCGTTGAACGGCGTTGACCTGATTCTGCACGGCCGTAAGCTGGGACACATTGACGGCGTCGGTCGGCAGAATGCCGGCGGCGACGTTGGTGATTCGCCGTTCCGCGCCGGGCGCGCCGACCGAAACCGTGTTGGCCTGGCCAGCGACCGAGTTGGCGCCGAGGGCGACCGAATTCGATCCCGTCGCGACGGCGCCGTAGCCAAGCGCGGTGGAACCCTGTCCGCTCGCCGCCGCCGCCGCGCCGGCTGCGGTCGAGCGCGCGCCCGAGGCGGCGGCATTCTGTCCGAAGGCCGAGGCGTTGGCGGCGGCGTTCGCCACCGCCCCGTCGCCGATGGCGGTGTTGCCGAACGCGGCCTTCGCGGCGGCGCCGATGGCGATCGATCCCGTCGCCACCGCGCCCGTGCCGATGGCGATTGCGTTGGTTCCGGGACCGGCGACGGCGCCCGCGCCGATCGAGACGCCATTGGTCCCCAAGGACGAAGCGGTGTCGCCGATGGCGACCGAAGAAACGCCGGACGCGGTGCTGCCGACGCCCGCCGCGAAGCTGTTGGCGCCCGAGGCGGTGCTGGAGCTTCCGACGGCCGTGGCGTTTGTCGCGAACGCGGACGCGGTGTCGCCGATGGCGACCGAAGAAACACCGGACGCGGTGCTGCTGAAGCCCGCCGCGAAGCTGTTGGCGCCCGAGGCGGTGCTGGAGCTTCCGACGGCTGTCGAGTTTGTCGCAAACGCCGACGCGGTGTCGCCGATGGCCACGGACGATTTGCTGGACGCTACGCTGCTGTAGCCGGCCGAGAAGCTGTTCATCCCGGACGCGATGTTCGAATTGCCGACGGCCGTCGCGTTCGTGTTGGTTGCATAGTTGTTGGCGCCGAGCGCCACGCTGTTTTGCGCGTTCGAGGTATTTTCCCAGCCGATGGCCGACGACGTGTTGCCGCTCGCGAGATTGTTGCCGCCGAGCGCTGTGGTCTGGAAATTCGACGCGGTGGCGCCGACGCCGACGGCGGTGGACAGAACGCCCGTCGCCTGGGCGTTGGCGCCGATGGCGGTCGACAAATTTTGCGTCGCCTGCGCCGTATCGCCGATCGCTACCGACGAGTCGCCGGACGCCGCGCTCGTGAAGCCCGCCGCGAAGCTGTTCGCGCCGGACGCCGTATTCCCCGCGCCCACGGCCGTGCTGTTGGTGTTGGTCGCGGCGTTGCCAAAGCCGAGGGCGCTCGATTGGGCGCCGCTTGCGGCGGAGTTGCCGCCGAGCGCTGTGGCGTCGGTGGCGCTCGCGTTCGCCGCGACGCCGCCCGAGGAGACGCCGACGGCGGTCGCGCCCGCCACGCTGGCCTGCGCGCCAGAGCCGACAGCGGTCGTATTGACGTCGGAGGCGTTGGAGGCGGCGCCGAGCGCCGTGGAACCAGCGCTGGTGGCGATAGCGGCCGCGCCGAAAGCCGAGCTGTTGAGCCCCTGGGCTTTGGCCTGGGCGCCGACGGCGGCGCCCTGGACGCCGGTGGCCTGCGCCCCCTGCCCGAAGGCGCTCGCCAAACTCTGGCTGGCGGTGGCGCCGGTTCCGACGGCCGTGGTCTGAGCCGCCGATGCGGTGGAGCCTGTTCCCACCGCCGTCGCACTGACCGCCAACGCCTGGGCGCCTTGCCCGAAAGCCGAACTGTTCACGCCCACGTTCGCCGTGGCGCCGTCGCCGACGGCGGTGTTGCCGAGAGACGCGTTGGCGGCGGCGCCTATGGCGACCGAGCCCGTCGCGATTGCGCCCGTCCCGATGGCGATCGCATTGTCCCCCGTTCCGGCTGCGGCGCCGTTGCCGATGGCGATGGCGTTCAGACCGTTGGCGGTGGAATTGCCGCCAAGCGCGGTGGCGTTCGCGCCGCTCGCGTTCGCCGAGACGCCGGCGGACGAACTGCCGATTGCGGTCGAGCCCGCCCCGGTCGCCTGGGTGGCCGTGCCGACGGCCGTCGAATGGATGGCGGCGGCGTTGGCGAAGCTGCCAAAGGCCGCCGAATCGGCGGCCGCGGCGGTGGCGCCCGATCCGGAAGCAGCACTGGCGACGCCCAGGGCGCTGGCCCCGGCGCCGAAGGCGGCGCCGTCGACGGCCAGGGCCCTTGCGCCTGCCCCCACAGCCGTTGCCTCGGTCGCCGATGCGCTGGAGTTTGCTCCCAAGGCCGTCGTAGAATCTGCGGACGCGTTGGCGCTAGTGCCGAAAGCCGCCGCGGCGATGCCCGCAGCGTTTGCGCCGGGGCCGCAGCCGAACGAACCCGCGGGCGCGGAGGCCCCGCCATTGCTGGCCGTCACGCCATTGACGAAGGCGGCGGTGTTCGAGGTGACGCCTGAGACGAAAGCAGCGGACGTGGGAGTCACCGAAGTGACCGCGTTGACGACCTGGGCGTTGCCGTCTGTTTGGATGACCGTGATATTGCTGGCGCTGCCAATCAAGATGTCGCCAGCAAAATCGACCCCCGCCTGCACGCCGTTCGTGTTTTGTGTAAGGCCCGCCGAACCCAGCACGCCCGTCGTGCCGGTCGTCACCCCGGTCACAGCGTTGGCGTTCGTGACATTGAGACCCGTCACGGCGGCCGCGTTGGTGGTCGTCACGCCGGTGAGGCAGGTTTCGGCATGCGCCTCGCTCGGCGCCAGAGCCATATGCAGCGCCGTAATGCTGGCTGTCGCCAGCAACACCTGCATCGTCGATGTCGCCACAACGCTGGCCGAAGCCAAAACCGCCACAATCTTCCTGCGCGCCATCCCAGGCCCCCCAAAAACGCGTTCGACAAGAATCGTCAGAGAAATGGAATCTAACCTATCGTCATGCGATCGCGTATAGCGGGATTCGCGACTACGGCGTTTTTGGAACACCGTAGCAGATGCGCCACACTTGAGCCGGGAGTTTTTCGGGCGTTTTTTTCCGAGCGAAAGTCGGCGACAGCATGTCCAGCGGACGTTCTGGCCGCTGCTCGCAGTCAAACGGCGGCGCCGAGAATCAGGTAGCCGTCGGGCGCGAGGCAGCGCGCGGCGCGGTGGAGGACGTCGCGCTTCTGCTCGGCGGCGAAATAGATCAGCGCGTCGCGGCAGAAGATGACGTCGAAAACGCCGAGGTGCGAAAAGTCGCCCATCAGGTTCTGCTGGCGGAAATCGACGCGCGCCTTGATGCTGGCGTTGACCGCCCGGGACTCAGGAACAGGCGACGGTTTGCGGCGGCAGATAAACCAAATGCGGGATGCGTTTCGTTTTCGTTTTGGGCGCCGGTATGGTCCAGAGCGATTTTTCAAAATCGATTTCCGACCATTCGGCGGCGCGCAACTCGCCGGGGCGGACAAAAACCCAGGGCAAGAGCTTCAGGGCCGCGCATGTTTCCGGCGTTCCATCATACCCACCAACGGCGCGCAGCAAGCCGCCGAAGGCTTTTGGCTCGATAATCGCCGGACGATGCCTTGCTGTTGATTTCCACGAGGAACTGACCCGGGATTTCCGCTGAGAACTGACCCGCCTCAATTTATGGTTTGGGGTCAGGTTTGGGTCAAGTTTCTGGCCTTCTCCTTTCGTCCTTTTGTCGCGGCGGCGCTCGCCTTGAAGCGGAAGCTGTCGTTGCCGGTTTCGACGATGTGGCAGTGGTGCGTGAGGCGGTCGAGCAGCGCGGTAGTCATCTTGGCGTCGCCGAAGACGCCAGCCCATTCGCTGAAGCTCAGGTTGGTGGTGATGACCACGCTTGCCCGCTCGTAAAGCCTGCTCAGGAGATGGAAGAGCAGCGCGCCGCCGGAGACGCTGAACGGCAGGTAGCCGAGTTCATCCAGGATGATCAGGTCACAGCGCGCGAGCCGCTCGGCGATCTGGCCTGATTTTCCCTGGGCTTTCTCCTGCTCCAGGGCGTTGACGAG
>NZ_CAIUXT010000202.1 GCF_903903185.1 uncultured Rhodoblastus sp. | reverse complement strand
ATCCATGCTGATCACCGCCAACCAGCCGTTCGGCGAATGGAACAAGGTCTTTCCCGATCCCGCCATGACGCTCGCCGCCGTCGACCGTCTCGTCCACCACGCCACGATCTTCGAACTGAATGTCGAAAGCTATCGTCGCCGTCAGGCCATCGAACGAAAACGAGGGCCGGGACGTCCACCAAACCAAGCGACGCCAGCCAATCTCGCAGAGGCCGATCTCGCTAATTGACGCGCCGCGACAATCAATGTCGAAAACCTCTTGCGCGCGACAATCAACGCCCCGAATATTAGCGCCGCCGCGACACCGGATTCTCATCCTGATTGTCGCGCGCCTCTCAACCAGATGGTCGCGCTATACCGCATGACCAACGGACCGCCTCGACCTATATTTTCGGCGCGATCTCACCCAAGGAAGGCAAGGGCGCGGCCCTCATCATGCCCAGGTGCAATACTTTTGCGATGGATCTGCATCTCGCCGAAATCGCCAAAAAAGTTGCGCCGGGCGCGCATGCCGTGCTGCTTCTCGATCAGGCTGGTTGGCACACGACGGACAAACTCGCCATTCCGGCAAATATCACGCTCCTGCCGTTGCCGCCCAAATGCCCGGAGCTCAATCCGACCGAAAATGTCTGGCAGTTCCTGCGCGAAAATTACCTGTCGAACCGCGTCTTCAAATCCTACGACGATATCGTCGACCACTGCTGTGACGCCTGGAACAAGTTCGTCGATCAGCCTTGGCGCATCAATTCCATCGGACTCCGCGATTGGGCTCATGGGTTTTAATCAGAGAGGCTCGGTATAATTTGCACATTCAGCGGGTTTGAAGATGTCGGCGCAGGTTTCGAGGGCTCGCATCAGTCCGGCCACGGATCGTTCGGCGATTTTGCGCGGATGGGCCTTGAGCTTGGAAAAGGCCTTCTCGATGGGGTTCAAGTCGGGGCTGTAGGCCGGCAGATAACGCAGCTAGGCGCCGGCGGCTTTGAGCAATAACTTTCGACGTCCGCGAGGCGCTTTTCGGGTTGCTCGGAAAGGACATCACCACAATCGACGGCCTCGGTCCTTACCTCTCGCTGAAGCTGATCGCTGAATGCGGCGACGACCTCTCTTCGTGGCCAAGTGCAAAGCATTTTACCTCCTGGCTGGGACTGGCGCCGAGCAACAAGATCTCCGGCGGGAAAATGCTTTCGTCTCGAACGCGCCGATCCGGCGTTCGGGCGGCGGCGCTTCTGCGTCTTGCTGCCGTCGCCGTCGGACGCACCGACACCGCGCTCGGCGCCTTTTGCAGGCGACTTTCATCACGCATCGGCAAGGCCAAGGCAGTCACCGCCACCGCCCGCAAGATCGCCGTTCTCTTCTACAATGCCGTGCGATACGGAATGGATTATGTCGATCCCGGCGCCTCGTCCTATGAGACGCGTTACCGGGCCCGCGTGGTCAGCAATTTACATCGGCGAGCCAAGGCATTCGGCTTTGTTCTCCAGCCCTTGGAGGCCAAAGCCGGTGCTGACGTTTCTTAGGAATCGTTCTCCAGCGCCAACTCTCCGATCTTGGCGTGCAGCGCCTTCAAATCGACGACAGGCACCGATGCTTCGCTCCCGCCATGCCCGAAGACCCCGGCCGCGCCTTCAAGAAGCTGGCCCTTCCATTGAGTGATCTGGTTCGCGTGAACATCGAACTGTTGCGCCAGCTCAGTCAGCGTCTTCTCGCCCTTCAGGGCGGCCATGGCCACCTTCGCCTTGAAAGCCGGCGTGTGGTTCCGGCGCGGTCGTTTGGTCATAATCTCTACTGATGCGCGCCGATCATCGACGCTGTCAGGCAGAAAAGCCACTTATCGTTCTGTCCAGATTCCCCGAGCCGGCTCTCGTGTCACGCGGAGATTCATCCGATTGTCCTGCGATGACCCCTAGCAGCCTGTCGGACTTAGCGAAGAGCGGGCGATAGGATAGGATCGTTTCGTTGATTCTCGCCCCATGACGGTCGTTCCGATGGACAACTTCCGCAATTTTGATCGGCAAACCGGTTTTCTGCTGCCGCCGTCGGTT
>NZ_CAIUXT010000201.1 GCF_903903185.1 uncultured Rhodoblastus sp. | reverse complement strand
TTTCCTGCGCCGGATCGACCGCCTGTTCGCCGAGATCGGCTTTGGTCGCCTGCAGGATGCGCCAGCCGAGATCGAGCGCCACTTCGTCGTTGAGCGACAAAGGCCCGACCGGCATTCCGGCCATGCGGGCGACATTCTCGATCATCGCCGCCGGCACGCCTTCCGCGAACATCAGATGGCCTTCGCGCAGATAATTGGTGACGCAGCGATTGGCGAAAAAGCCGCGCGAATCGTTGACGACAATCGGCGTCTTGCGGATCGCGCGAATGAAGTCGAGCGCCACGGCCAGAGCCCGGTCGCCGGTTTTTTCGCCCAGAATGGTTTCGACCAGCAACATCCTGTCCACCGGCGAGAAGAAATGCACGCCGATGAAATTTTCGGGCTTCGGCCAGTTGGCGGCGAGCGAGGTGATCGGCAAGGTCGAGGTGTTGGAGGCGAAAATCGCGTCGGGCCCGACCACCGCCAACGCCTTTGCCGTCGCCTCCGCCTTGACGGCGCGATCCTCGAACACCGCCTCGACGGTCAGATCGACGCCCCGCAGCGCCGCATAGTCGGCGGTGGGCGTGATCAGCGCCAGGGTGCGCGCCTTGGCTTCCTCGGTGCTTCGGCCCTTTTTGACGGCGGCCGCCAGCAGGCCTTCGGCATGGGCCTTGCCCTTGTCGGCGGCGGCCTGGTCGCGGTCGATCAGCACAACTTCGATCCCTGACAGCGCCGATACATAAGCGATGCCGGCTCCCATGAAGCCGGCGCCGAGGACGCCGATCTTCTTGATCGCGGTCGGCGGAATGTTTTTGGGCCGGCGCGCGCCTTTGTTCAATTCGCCCATCGAGACGAACAGGGTGCGGATCATCGCCGCCGCTTCCTTCGAGCGCAGAACCTTGGCGAACCAGCGGCTCTCGACGCGCAGCGCGAGGTCCATCGGCAATTGCAGCCCGTCATAGACCGTTTGCAGGACGGCGCGCGCAGCCGGATAATTGTCGAAGGTCTCGCGGCGGTAGATGGCGTTGGCCGGCGGCCAGATCATCATGCCGCCGGGCGAAAAGATTTTGCCGGACGGGGCTTTCCAGCCTTTTTCATCCCAGGGCGCGACGCCCTTGCCGCCGGCCTTGACCCAGTTTTTGGCGTTCTGCACCAACTCGGCGCGCGGCGCCAGCGCGTGGACCAGGTTCTTCGCCCTGGCCGCGGCCGGCTTGATCTGGTCACCCTTGAGCAGCAATTGCAGCGCGTCGGGCGTCGGCATCAGCCGCGCCACGCGGGTGGTGCCGCCGCCGCCCGGGAACAGGCCGATCTTGATTTCGGGCAGGCCGACGCGGGTCTTGTCGTCATCGGCCATGACGCGGTAATGGCAGGCCAGCGCCAGTTCGAAGCCGCCGCCGAGACAATGTCCATTGATGGCGATGGCCCAGGGTTTGCCGCTGGTTTCGATCTTGCGGTAGATGCGCGACAGGCCCGAGGTGGCGTCGAAAAAGGCCTGCATCGCCTTTTCCGCGCCGTCGCGTTTGGACGCTTCGCGCAAGGCGCGGCCCGCAGCCTCCAGCATGGTCAGGTCGGCGCCGCCGGAAAAATGCTCCTTGCCGGAGGCGAGCACGACGCCCTTGACCTGCGCGTCGGCGGTCGTCGCGTCGACGATCTGCTCCAGTTCAATCATCATCGGGAAGTCGATCAGATTCATGCTCTTGCCGGGAACGTCCCAGGTCACGAGGGCAATGCCGTCGGCGTCGGTCTCAAGGCGGAATTCGGTGAGGTTCATCGGTATCTCCCGTTCAGACGCGTTCGATGATGGTGGCGGTGCCCATGCCGGCGCCGATGCACAGGGTGACGAGCGCCAGCGATTTGTCGGCGCGCTCCAGTTCGTCGAGCGCCGTCCCCAGAATCATCGCCCCGGTGGCGCCGAGCGGATGGCCGAGCGCGATGGCGCCGCCATTCGGGTTGACCTTTTCGGGATCGAGATCGAAAGCCTGGATATAGCGCAGCACCACGGCGGCGAAGGCCTCGTTGATCTCGATGACGTCGATGTCCTTGAAGGACAGGCCTGAGCGGGCGAACAGCTTTCGGGTCACATCGACCGGGCCGGTCAGCATCAGCGCCGGTTCCGAGCCGATATTGGCGAAGGCGCGGATCTTCGCCCGCGGCTTGCGCCCGAGTTTTTCGCCCGCCTTGCGGTTGCCGATCAGCACGGCGGCGGCGCCATCGACGATGCCGGAGGAATTGCCGGCGTGATGGACATGCTCGATGCGCTCCAGTTCGGGATGGGCCTGGATCGCCACGGCGTCGAAACCGCCCTGTTCGCCCATCATCAGGAAGGCGGGCTTGAGCGCCGCCAGCGACTGCATCGTGGCGTCCGAGCGGATATGCTCGTCATGGCCGAGAATGGTCAGGCCATTGGCGTCCCTTACCGGCGCGATGGATTTGCCGAAGCGTCCTTCCGCCCAGGCTTTGGTGGCGCGTTTCTGGCTTTCCACCGCATAGGCGTCGACGTCGTCGCGTGAAAATCCATATTTCGTGGCGATCAGATCGGCGGAGACGCCCTGCGGCATGAAATAGGAGGGAATGGCGATGGAGGGATCGACCGGCCAGGCGCCGCCCGACGCGCCAATGCCGACCCGGCTCATGCTTTCGACGCCGCCGGCGACGGTCAGGTCGTGCTGGCCGGCCATCACCTGCGCGGCGGCGAAATTCACCGCGTCGAGGCCGGAGGCGCAGAAACGGTTGATCTGCAGGCCAGGGACGCTGTCGCCATAGCCGGCGGCCAACGCTGCGGCGCGGCCGATATTGGCGCCGGCCTCGCCGACCGGATCGACGCAGCCGAACACGACGTCGTCCACGAGGCCCGGCTCGGGCAGGGAACGACGCAGGGAGTTGAGCGCGCTGACCGCGAGGCCGAGCGTGGAGACTTCATGCAGCGCGCCATCTGGTTTTCCGCGCCCGCGCGGCGTGCGAAGCGCGTCGTAGATGAAAGCTTCCGTCATGGCGGTTCCTCTTTGGGACGAATGTCGATTTAATTTGTTTCACGGATATTTCAGCTTCATCCCTTCTCCCCTTGCGGGAGAAGGTGGCGCGGAGCGCCGGATGAGGGGGCGTCGCCGCCAAGTGCGGTCCCTCATCCATCTCGACGCCTCCGGCGTCGATCCACCTTCTCCCGCAAGGGGAGAAGGAAGAGCGCCCCTAACTCAAAACAGCTCCGCCGGCAGGCTCATGGTCACGCCGGCGCCGGTCTGGATGCGGGCGAGGCGCAAGGCGGTTTCCGGCAGGATGCGCTCGGCATGGAACAGGGCGCAAGCCCGCTTGGCCTGCAAAAAGTCGGCGCGCGCCGGATCGGCGTCGGCAAAGGCCGCCTTGGCGATTTTCGCCCACATGTAACCCAGCGCCGTCAGCCCCAGCAGATGCATGTAATCGGTGGCGGCGGCCCCCGCATTGTCTGGAGCGGCCAGGGCGTTCTGCATCAGCCAGAGCGTCGCCTTTTGCAAATGGCCGAGGCTGGCGCTCAGGGGGCCGAGCAGGGGTTTGAGCGCCTCGTCGCCATCGTTGGCCTTGAGGAAGGCGCCGACCTCGGTCAGGAAAGCGGTGATCGCCCGCCCGCCATTCGCCGGCAGCTTGCGCCCGACCAGATCGAGCGCCTGGATGCCGTTGGCCCCTTCGTAAATCTGGGCGATCCGGGCGTCGCGCACGAATTGCTCCATGCCCCATTCGACAATATAGCCATGGCCGCCGAAAACCTGCTGCGCCTTGACGCAATTGTCGAAGCCCCGGTCGGTCAGCACGCCCTTGAGCACCGGCGTCATCAGGCCGAGCAGATCGGCGGCCTTTTCGCGCGCCTTGGCGTCCGGGCTGCGATGGGCGATGTCGCTTTGCAGCGCCAGCCACAAGGCAAAGGCCCGACCCGCCTCGTTGAAGGCGCGGATTTCCAGCAAGATGCGGCGAATGTCCGGATGGACCAGCAGGGAATCGGCGGGCTTTTCCGGGCTTTTCGCGCCGGTAAGGGCGCGGCCCTGCAAACGCTCGCGCGCGTAAGATGCGGCGTTCTGATAGGCGACTTCCGATTGCGCCAGCCCCTGCACGCCGACCATTAGTCGCGCTTCGTTCATCATCACGAACATGGCGTTGAGGCCGCGATTTTCCTCGCCGACCAGCCACCCCTGCGCGCCGTCGTAATTCATCACGCAGGTCGAATTGCCGTGAATGCCCATCTTGTGTTCGATCGAACCGCAGGACACTGCGTTTTTCTCTGAGGGGTTTCCCGCCGCGTCGAGCAGGAATTTCGGCGCGACGAACAGCGATATGCCCTTGACGCCGGCCGGCGCGCCTTCGATGCGCGCCAGCACCAGATGGACGATGTTCTCGGTCAGATCATGTTCGCCGGCGGAGATGAAAATCTTCTGGCCGGTCAGCGAGAAAGAACCGTCGTCGCGCCGCGTCGCGCGCGTCTTCAACAGGCCGAGATCGGTGCCGCAATGCGGCTCGGTCAGGTTCATCGTGCCGGTCCAGCGGCCTTCGAGCATTTTCGGCGCGTAAAGCCGTTTCAGCTCTTCCGACCCATGGGTCAACAGGGCCGCCGCCGCGCCGGCGGTCAGTCCCGGATACATCGACAGCGACATATTGGCGGAGATGAAAAATTCGCTGACGGCGGCGGCCAGCAGATAGGGCAGGCCCTGGCCGCCATAGGCCGGGTCGAAGGCTAGACCAATCCAGCCGCCTTCCGCATAGGCGTCATAGGCGGCCTTGAAACCCTTGGGCGTCTGCACCGAGCCGTCGGCGGCGCGGCGGCAGCCTTCCTGGTCGCCGGACAGGTTTACCGGCTGCAATTGCTGCCCGGCGAGCTTGGCCGCCTCGTCGAGCACGGCGACGACGATGTCGGGCGAGGCTTCGGCATAGCCGGCGAGATCGTCATGATCTTGCATGCGCAACACGTCATTGAGCAGGAAAAGGACGTCCGCGACGGGCGCCTGGTAACTCGGCATGGTTTCCTCCGGCTTTTTTTGAAATTTTGCGCGGCCATGGCCGCGCCCGATATTGGTTTACATATAAACGATAATTTGAGGCGCGGCAAGAGGCTGAATTGAAATGTCGTCCCCGTAAAGGACAAAAGCCTCAAAAGTCCGCGCGAGGCGGACCGGAATGAAGGAAAAAAGTTTGGGTCCGTCCAATGGAACGCGAATTCTGTGCTTGCGTCGGCTTCAAGGCCGATCGTTCGGCCGCTCGCCGCCGCCCGCGCCCCGCAAAACCGGCATTGTGAGCGCGCCGACGATTGACATTGCGTTGTTTGAGCAGATGGTCCTGCGCCAGTTCGCCCGCGTCCCCTGAGCAAACATGGCCGTTCTCCTTCTGCTCTCGTTCCTGTTCTGGACACTGCTCGCCATCGCGGCGCTGGTCCTGTTCAATATCGGCCTCTGTCGCCTGATCGAGGCGCTGGCTCCTCCAAAAGGCCAATTCATCGACATTGGCGGCCTGCGCCTGCATGTGATCGACAGCGGCGACAAGCCGGGGCTTTCGCCGCCGCCGATCCTGTTCATTCACGGGCTGCTCGGCCAACTGAACAATTTCACCTATGCGCTCGCGGGCCGGTTTCCGGAGCGCCGGATCGTGCTGATCGACCGGCCGGGTTCGGGCTATTCCCAGGCGGCGCCCTCGCAGAGCCTGAAGGCGCAGGGCGATCTGGTCGCCAAAATCATCGACAAGATGAACTTGCGTCAACCTCTGGTCGTCGGACATTCGCTCGGCGGCGCCGTTGCCCTGGCTCTGGCGCTCGACCATCCCGCCAAAGTCGGCGGCCTCGCCCTGATCGCGCCGCTGACCCACTCGATCTCCGCTCCGCCAAAGCCTTTCGGAGCGCTGGCGTTCCGCTCGCCCCTCGCGCTATGGCTTGGCGCCTGGACCCTGGGGCCGCTCGCGACGCTGCTGTCGTTCAATACGGCGCGCAAAGAGGTGTTCGGTCCCGAGCCGATGGCGCGCGACTACTGGCGGCGTGGCGGGGCGATCCTTTCGGCGCGGCCGCCGGCGCTGATCGCCGCCGCGCGCGACATTGCGCATCAGCCCGAAGAACTGCCGCCAATGGCGGCGCGGTATGCCTCGCTCGCATTGCCGATCGGCGTCTTGTTCGGCGCGCAGGACCATTTGCTCGACCCCAAGGCGCAGGGCGAGGATTTTTGCGCGAAAAACCCGAATACGCAGCTGACCTTGATCGATGGCGGCCATATGCTGCCGGTGACCCAGCCGCGCGCCGCCGAGGATTTGATCCGCGCGACCTTGCTGCGACTATAAGGGGGCAGGAATTGATGTGCGGCCCCCGCGGGGCCGGCCACGAGCAAACCCGACCGAAGCCGGCCGGATCACGGGCGTCCAAAGACGCCGTTACGGCTCATGCGAGGGATCAATCCTTCGCGGCTCGCCGCGAAGGAAGAAAAGACCCATGAAGGATAACGAGGAAAATCGCTTTTCGGCCCGGGCCGCGCGATATCTCGCCATTGGCGCGCAGGCGGGCGGTTTTGCCGCGCGTATGGCCGGCGGGAGGCTGTTTGGCGAGGGCGGCGACGGCGACGCTCTGGCGCTCGCCCGCGCGCTCGGCGGGCTCAAGGGTCCGCTGATGAAGGCGGCGCAGCTGATCGCCACCATCCCAGAGGCCTTGCCGGCCGATTACGCGGCGGCCCTGGCCAGCCTGCAGAGCGAGGCGCCGCCGATGGGCGCGGGCTTCGTGCGCCGCCGCATGGCCGCCGAACTGGGGCCGAACTGGCGCGAACGTTTCGGCGCTTTCGATCTGCATCCGACTGCCGCCGCCTCGCTCGGCCAGGTTCACCGCGCGACCACACCGGAGGGGGAGGATCTCGCCTGCAAGTTGCAATATCCCGACATGGCCTCGGCGGTCGAGGCCGATCTCGCCCAGCTCGACCTGGCTCTGGCCCTGCACCGGCGGATCGATTCGGCGATCGACGCGCGCGAGGCGGCGCAGGAAGTCGCCGAGCGGCTGCGCGAGGAGCTGGATTATTTCCGCGAGGCGAAACATGCGCGTCTCTACCGGATCATGCTGGCGGACAGCCCGGAAGTGCGCGTTCCCGGCGTTTTCGACGGGCTTTCCACCGGGCGTCTGTTGACGCTCGAATGGCTGGAGGGCGAGAAGCTTCTGTCCCTCGTCGAGGCGCCGGAAGAGCATCGCAACACCATCGCCAAGGCGATTTTCGCCGCCTGGTGGCGGCCTTTCGCGCATTACGGCGTGATCCACGGCGACCCGCATCTCGGCAATTACACGGTGTTTCGCGGGGACGGCGCGCACGGAGAACCCGCGGGAATCAACCTGCTCGATTATGGCTGCGTACGGATTTTCCCGCCATCCTTCGTCGGCGGCGTGATCCAGCTTTATCGCGCCTTGCGCGCCGACAACCGCGACCAGATCGCCCATGCCTACGAGTCCTGGGGTTTTCGAGGCCTCAACAGCGACCGGATCGAGACCTTGACCATCTGGGCGCGCTTCATTCTCGGTCCGCTGCTCGAAGACCGCGTCCGCACCATCGCCGATGGCGTCAAGGCGGGCGCCTATGGCCGGCGCGAGGCGGCGCAGGTCCACGCGCAATTGCGTGAAAAGGGGTCGGTGCAAATTCCACGCGAATTCGTTTTCATGGACCGCGCGGCCATCGGCCTCGGCGGCGCCTTCCTGCATCTTTCGGCGCGGCTCAATTTCCATCGCCTGTTCGAGGAGGCGCTGGCGGATTTCGATCTCGACGCTGTGGCGGCGCGGCAGCAGGCGGCGCTGGAGCAGGTCGGACTTTGACCCCGGCCTGTGACCCGACTTTCAATCTTCAACTTTCTGTCGGGCTTGACCGCGACGCCGATTTCGCCAAACTGCCACCGAGACCTAATAAGGATTGCCTTGGGCCAGTCCTTTTGAGAAAACCAAAAAGGGCGAGGCTTGCAACGGAGCCTGTCGCTCAAGGGGAGAAAAACATGGCGGCGGACCAATTGACCGCAGGCGACCACCCGGATGGGCACGCGTCGATGAATTATTCTCCGGCGATGGATTATGCGGCGCATGTCGCCACCTACCGGTTTTTCATCGATCTGCTCAAATGGGCGACGATAGGGGTCGTTCTTGCCGTGTTGCTGCTCGCCTACCTGACCCTTTAACCCATTCCAAAGCCCTGGGCGCCCTGAAAAACAAGGGAGATTTCAGGAGAATCCCGGAAAAAAACCCTCGCGAAAAATGCTCGCGAAAACGCCCAGGAATAAATTCCCGAGAATAAAGTCTAAAAAATTCTCGGGAAAAATTCTCGGGAAAATTCCAAGCCGATTTTGCGCGCGGGCCGCCGCGCGCCTTTCAAGACCCGCGCATCGCGGGCCATCTGGAGCCGTTCATGCGTATAGCCGTTCCCGCCGAGACCGCCGCCGATGAAGAGCGCGTCGCGGCGACGCCAGAAACCGTCAAGAAACTCGCCGCTCTGGGCGCGGAGGTCGTCGTGCAGTCGGGCGCCGGCGTCAATTCCGGCATTCTCGACGGCGATTACGAAAAGGCCGGCGCCCGGATCGCCGCCGACGCGGCTGCGACGGTCGAGGGCGCCGATGTCGTGCTGGCGGTCGGCCGGCCCTCCCCCTCGACGCTGGCCGGCGTCCATCCGGGCGCGGCGGTATTGGCCATCATGGACCCCTATGGCCAGCAGGAGGCTCTTCGGGGACTCGCGGGCGCCGGGGTCCGCGCCTTCGCCATGGAATTGATGCCGCGCATCACCCGCGCCCAGGTCATGGACGTGTTGTCGTCGCAGGCCAATCTTGCCGGCTATCGCGCGGTGCTCGAAGCGGCGGCGGAATATGGCCGCGCCATTCCGATGATGATGACGGCGGCGGGCACCGTGCCGGCGGCGAAAATCTTCATCATGGGCGTCGGCGTCGCCGGACTGCAGGCCATCGCCACCGCGCGCCGCCTCGGCGGCGTCATTACCGCGACCGACGTGCGCCCGGCAACCAAGGAACAGGTCGAATCGCTCGGCGCCAAATTTCTGGCGGTCGAGGACGATGAATTCAGGCAGGCGCAGACGGCGGGCGGTTACGCCAAGGAAATGTCGAAGGAATATCAGGCCAAACAGGCAGCGCTGACGGCCAGCCACATCGCCAAGCAGGATATTGTCGTCACCACTGCGCTGATTCCGGGCCGTCCGGCGCCGGTGCTGATCACGGCGGAAATGGTCGAATCCATGCGTCCCGGCTCGGTCATCGTCGATCTGGCGGTGGAGCGCGGCGGCAATTGCGCCCTGTCGAAGCCCGGCGAAGTGGTCACCACCGCCAATCACGTGAAAATCATCGGCTTTCTCAACATCGCCAGCCGACTCGCCGCCACCGCTTCGCAGCTTTACGCGAAAAACCTCTATGCTTTCCTCGAAACCCTGATCGACAAGGAAACCAAGGCCCTGAAGATCGACCCCGAGGAAGAACTGGTCAAGGCGACGCTGCTGACGCGCGACGGCGCCGTCGTTCATCCCGCTTTCGCGCAAGGCTGAAGCCTTCGACCCGCTCATAGAGCCCAACCCGAAAATTTCGTCAGCCCAGGAGAGGGGCGAATTCCATGGCTACTGACTCGCAAACCATCGTCGATCGGGCGCAATCCGCCGCCGCCGCCGCCCGCGCCGCCGCCGAAGCCGCGCAAAATTACGCCGATCAGGTCGCCGGCGCCGCCGGCGCGGCCGCCCATGCCGCCACCGGCGGCGCGATCGATCCCTTCATCTTCCGGCTGGCGATCTTCGTGCTGGCGATTTTCGTCGGCTATTACGTGGTCTGGTCGGTGACGCCGGCCCTGCATACGCCGCTGATGTCGGTCACCAACGCCATTTCCTCGGTCATCGTGGTCGGCGCGCTGCTTTCGGTCGGCGTCGACGCCTCCGGTGCTGCAGCCGCCGCCGCCGGGCCGGCGGACAGCGGCCCGGCCTGGGCGCGGATCTTCGGCTTCATCGCTTTGGTGCTCGCATCGGTGAATATTTTCGGCGGCTTCCTCGTCACCGAGCGCATGCTGGCCATGTACAAGAAGAAGGGCTGAGGTCCATGAACGTCAATCTCGCGGCCCTGCTTTATCTCGTATCCGGCGTCCTGTTCATCTTCGCGCTGCGCGGCCTGTCGCATCCCACCACCTCGCGCAAGGGCAACCAGTACGGCATGATCGGCATGGCGATCGCCATTGTCACCACGCTGGCCCTGCGCCCGCCCGCCGGGTTCTCCGGCTGGCTGCTGGCGGCCTTCGGACTGGCGCTCGGCGGCGGTTTCGGCGCCTATCTGGCGCGCAAGATCGAAATGACCAAGATGCCGCAACTCGTGGCCTTCTTCCACTCGCTGGTCGGCCTCGCCGCCGTGCTGGTGGCTGCGGGCGCGCTGTTCGCGCCGCAGGCTTTCGGCATTGGCGTTCCCGGCGACATTCACAGCGCCAGCCTGATCGAAATGTCGCTCGGCGCGGCGATCGGCGCGCTGACCTTCACCGGCTCGATTATCGCCTTCCTCAAGCTCGACGGCCGCATGTCGGGCAAGCCGATCATGTTGCCGAAGCGTCATGAGATCAATATCGCGCTGGCGGCGGCGCTGTTCCTGTTCGCCGTCGCCTTCTTCGCGACCGGCTCGCATTTCCTGTTCCTGCTGATCGTGCTGATTTCGCTGGCGCTCGGCGTCCTGCTGATCGTGCCGATCGGCGGCGCCGACATGCCGGTGGTCGTCTCGATGCTCAATTCCTATTCGGGCTGGGCGGCGGCGGGCATTGGCTTCACGCTCGGCAATATGGCGCTGATCATCACCGGCGCGCTGGTCGGCTCGTCGGGCGCTATCCTGTCCTACATCATGTGCAAGGGCATGAACCGCTCCTTCGTCTCGGTGATTCTCGGCGGTTTCGGAGGCGAGACGGCGGCAGCGGCCGGCGCGGCGGAAACCCGTCCGGTCAAGCAGGGCTCTCCCGACGACGCCGCCTATATTCTCGAAAATTCGTCGAAAGTCATCATCGTGCCGGGCTATGGCATGGCGGTGGCGCAGGCGCAGCACGCCCTGCGCGAAATGGGCGATCTCCTCAAGAAGGAAGGCGTCGAGGTCAAATACGCCATCCATCCGGTGGCCGGCCGCATGCCCGGCCACATGAACGTGCTGCTGGCGGAAGCCAATGTCCCCTATGACGACGTGTTCGAACTGGAGGACATCAATTCCGAATTCGCCCAGGCCGACGTGGCCTTCGTCATCGGCGCCAATGACGTGACCAACCCGGCGGCCAAGACCGACAAGACCTCGGCGATTTACGGCATGCCGATCCTCGACGTCGAAAAGGCCAAGACGGTGATGTTCGTCAAGCGCGGCATGAGTTCGGGCTATGCCGGCGTCGAGAACGAGTTGTTCTTCAAGGATAATACGATGATGCTGTTCGGCGACGCCAAAAAGGTGGTCGAGAGCATCATCAAGGCGATGGCGCACTGAAAAGACGAGGGGCCTTTCTCTCCCGCAAGGGGGATCGGGCCTCCGCTTTGTGAACGGATCAAGGGGCGCGGCCAGCCAGCCGCGCCCCTTGCCTTTTCGGACGGGACCACTCCCGATAGCCTGAAATCCGAGGCGGAAAATCCACAAAAAGCGCCTTGCGCGCCAAAGCGCCCTTTATCCGGGCCGAAAATTCTTGTTTAAAGGCCCCATGATGTTCCTTTCCCGTTCTTGCCTTTCCCGCTCGCCGCGAATTATCGGCCCGGTCCGCGCCTGATCTGTTTCAGACGCGCGCCGGGAGGTTCCGCACGACCTTGTCGCCGATAACATTTTCCGCGAGTTCCGACTTATGACCGAAAAAACCGGCCCCGATTATTCCGCGACTCTTTATCTGCCGCGCACCGATTTCCCCATGCGCGCCGGCCTGCCGAAAAAGGAGCCGGAATTGCTGGCCCATTGGGCCGAGATCGGCCTCACCGAGAAAATGCGCGAAGCCGGCGCGGGCAAACCGAAATTCGTGCTGCACGACGGCCCTCCCTACGCCAATGGCAACATCCACATCGGCCATGCGCTCAACAAGATCTTGAAGGATCTGGTGACCCGGTCGCAGCGCATGCTGGGCAAGGACGCCCATTACGTGCCGGGCTGGGACTGCCACGGCCTGCCGATCGAATGGAAGATCGAGGAGCAATATCGCGCCAAGGGCCGCAACAAGGACGACGTGCCGGTGGTGGAGTTCCGGCAGGAATGCCGGGCCTTCGCCGAAAGCTGGCTCGATGTGCAGCGCGAGGAATTCGTCCGCCTCGGCGTCGCCGGCGACTGGGCGGGACGCTACGCCACCATGGATTTCCCGGCCGAAAGCATCATCGCACGCGAAATCATGAAATTCGCCGCCAATGGCCTGCTTTATCGCGGCTCCAAGCCGGTGATGTGGTCGGTGGTGGAAAAGACCGCGCTCGCCGAAGCCGAAGTCGAATATGAGGACCACACCTCGGATTGGGTGTTTGTGGCTTTTCCGGTGAAGGGGCAGGAGGCGAGCGTCGTCATCTGGACGACGACGCCATGGACCTTGCCGGGCAATCGCGCCATCTCCTTTTCGCGTCGCATCTCTTACGGCCTCTACCGCGTGACCTCCGCGCCCGAAGGCAATTGGGCCAGGGCCGGCGCGACCTATGTGCTCGCCGACAAGCTTGCGGAAAGCGCGATGCAGGCCGCGAAGGTCGAGGTTTTCGAGCGGCTTAGCGAGGTGCCCGGAAGCGAATTGGCGGCGCTCTCCTGCGCACATCCGCTCGCCGCGCTCGGCTATGATTTCGATGTTCCTTTGCTCGACGGCGACCATGTCACCGACGACGCGGGTACGGGTTTCGTCCATACCGCGCCCGGCCATGGCCGCGAGGATTTCGACATCTGGATGGCCTCGGGCCGGTTGCTGCACGAGCGCGGCATCGATTCGCGTATTCCCTACACCGTGGATGCCGACGGTTTTTACACCGACGAGGTTCCGGGCTTCCCGGGCGCGCGCGTCATCGACGACAAGGGCGCCAAGGGCGACGCCAACGAGCGGGTCATCAAGGCGCTGGTCGAGGCGGGTGCGCTGCTGGCGCGCGGGCGCCTGAAACATCAATATCCGCACAGCTGGCGCTCGAAAAAGCCGGTGATCTTCCGCAATACGCCGCAATGGTTCATTGCGATGGACAAGCCTTTCGCCATCGGCGGGGCGCCGTCCAATGGCGCGACGCTGCGCGAAGTCGCGCTCGAAGAAATCGCCCGCACGCGCTGGGTGCCGGCGGCGGGCGAGAATCGCATCACCGGCATGATCGCCAACCGCCCGGACTGGGTGGTGTCGCGCCAGCGCGCCTGGGGCGTGCCGATCGCGGTTTTCGTCAAGAAAGGCGGCCACGAAATCCTGGTTGACGACAAGGTCAATGCCCGCATCGTCGCCGCCTTCGCGGAAGAAGGCGCCGACGCGTGGTACAGGGATGGCGCCGCGGAAAAATTTCTCGCGCCCGATCACGACCCCGCCGATTATGAAAAGATCGACGACGTGCTCGACGTCTGGTTCGATTCCGGCTCGACCCACGCCTTCACCCTCGAAGACCCGACAAACTTCCCGAGCCTTGCCGGCATCCGCCGCCGCCATGACGGCGGACCGGACGAGGTGATGTACCTCGAAGGCTCCGACCAGCATCGCGGCTGGTTCCACTCCTCGCTGCTGGAAAGCTGCGGCACGCGCGGCCGCGCGCCCTATGATTCCGTCCTGACCCATGGGTTCGTCCTCGATGAAAAGGGACGGAAAATGTCGAAATCGCTCGGCAATGTCATCGCGCCGCAAAGCGTCATCAAGGATTCCGGCGCCGACATCCTGCGCCTGTGGGTGGCGGCGTCGGATTATTCCGACGATCTGCGCATCGGCAAAGAAATTCTGGCCACTTTTTCCGAAACCTACCGCAAACTGCGCAACACCCTGCGCTGGATGCTCGGCGCGCTGGCCCATTTCGACCCCGCGCAGGCCGTGACGCGCGAAGACATGCCCGAACTGGAGCGGGCGATCCTGCATCGCCTCGCCGAGATCGACGCCCAGGTCCGCGAATCTTACGCCCAGTTCGATTACAAGAAAGTCGTGGCGCTGCTGTCGGCCTTCATGACCGGCGACCTGTCGGCGTTTTACTTCGATATCCGCAAGGATTGCCTCTACTGCGACCCGCCTTCGAGCCAGGCGCGCAAGGCGGCGCTGACGGCGATCGATCTTTTATGCGACGCGCTGCTGAAATTCCTCGCGCCGATCCTGTGCTTTACGGCCGAGGAAGCCTGGCAGGGGTTTCGCCCGCAAGCGGCGGCGTCGATCCACCTGACCCAGTTCCCGTCCGGGCTGGAAATCTGGCGCGACGAGCCGCTGGCGGCGAAATGGCGGACGATCCGTCGCCTCCGCGCCGTCGTCACCGGGGCGCTCGAAATCGAGCGTTCGGCGAAAAACATCGGTTCGTCACTGGAGGCCGATCCGCAGGTTTATATTGCCGACGCCAATCTGCGCGCGGCGCTCGAAGGGGTCGATTTCGCAGATATCTGCATTACCTCGGCCATGGAGATCGTCGCCGGCGAACCGCCGCCGGACGCTTTCACCTTGCCGGAAACGCCGGGCGTCGGCGTGGTCAGCCGCCGCGCGCAGGGGCGCAAATGCGCGCGTTCGTGGCGGATTTCGCCGCTGGTCGGCGCCGACCCGGAATTTCCCGAGGTGACGCCGCGCGATGCGCAGGCCTTGCGCGAATTGCGCGCTCTGGGCCTGTGGTCGTGAGCTTTTCGCCCGCAACGCGCCGCCGCTGGCTTGGCTTCGGCGTCGCCGCCCTTGTGCTGGCGCTCGATCAGGCGAGCAAGTTTTGGGCGATCGGCCTGCTCGGCGGGCCGGAGCGTCCGGTCATTGCGTTGACGCCGTTTCTCGCTTTGACCCTGAGCTGGAATCGCGGCATCGCCTATACGATGCTGCGCTCCGACGGCGATCTCGGCCGCTACGCGCTCGTCGGCGTGGCGCTGATCGCTGTGGCTTTCCTTGCGGTCTGGCTGTGGCGCGCGCGCGGGCCGGCGGCGGCGGCGGGGTTCGGCTGCCTGATCGGCGGCGCGCTCGGCAACGCCTCCGACCGGCTGGTTCACGGCGCGGTGGCGGATTTCCTCTATTTTCACACGCCATTTTCGCTGGGGCCTTTGTCGAATTACGTGTTCAACCTCGCCGACGCGGCGATTGTTGCCGGTGTGGCGCTGTTGTTATATGACTCCCTCGCGACGCCCGAGCCAGACAAGACCCGGAAGGCGTGAAAATGCCGTGAAATCGCCTTGAAGGCGCGTTAGACCTCCGCAATTCGGGCTTTGGCGAGACGTTTCGAGGTTAGACCATGGATTTGACGAAAAACGCATTCTGCAAGAACATCGTGGGCTCCGCCCGCTTTTTTGTTTTGTCCTGCGTGATGATCGGAGGAGCGGTCGCCGTTTCCGGCGCCCCGGCTTGCGCGGAGGAAGCCGGGATCTGGGACAAGGTCATGAACACGGTCGGCTTCGGCGCCAAGCCGGCCGACAAGGCCCCCGCCACTCCCGCGTCCGGCAATTCGCTCCAGATCAATCCGGTCCAGACCACCCCGGTCCAGGGCAGCGCAGTCCAGGGCGTCCCGGTCCAAGCCAACCCTGTCCAAGTTAATCCAGTCCAAGGCAATCCTGTCCGGGGCAACCCGGCTCCAGTCAACCCGGTCCAGGCCGCTCCCGCCCAATCCACACTGGTCCCGGCGCCGGTTGCGGTCGCTCCTGAAAAGCCGGGCATGTTCGACAATATCTGGAAGGCGGTCGGCCTCGGCGGCCCCAAGCCGAGCGAATCGATCGACTATAGCGAGCGACCGAAACTCGCTGTGCCGCAGCAGCGGGTGCTGCCGCCGCCGCGCGAGAGCGGACCGCGCGCCATCGCGCGAAACCCGGAAAACGAGGCCTTGACGAAGCCGCCGGCAGAATATCTGCAAAAGGTGCCCGGCGCCGACGGTCAGGTTTCCGGCCTGAAGGACGGCGATTTCTCCAAGGACAAGAAGTTCTTCGGCCTGTTCTGACGCGGCTGCGCGTTTGTTCGGTGTTTTTTGCAAGCCGGGGCTGTGGTTCCGGCTTTCGCGTTCTATATTGGTTGATAGATCCCGTTACCTCGACCACAAGGACGCGCGCATTGGTTAACCCTGTCTCGGCTTTCCCCTCAAGCGCGGCGAAAGAGCAGCCGCCGGGCAACGGAGAGGGCCGCGACCGCCACTCCGGCCCTCGCGTAGACCATTTCACCCTCGACAACGGCATGAAAGTGGTGGTTATTCCCGACCACCGCGCGCCCGTTGTCACCCACATGGTCTGGTATCGCAACGGTTCGGCCGACGATCCGCGCGGCAAGAGCGGCATCGCCCATTTCCTCGAACATCTGATGTTCAAGGGCACCCACGTCCACAAGCAGGGCGAATTCTCCCATGTGGTGGCGGAACTGGGCGGCCAGGAAAACGCCTTCACTTCATACGATTACACCGCCTATTTCCAGCGCGTGGCGCGCGAACATCTGCGCACGGTGATGGAATTCGAAGCCGACCGCATGACCGGCCTGACCCTGACCGACGAGATCGTCGCGCCCGAACGCGATGTGGTGCTGGAAGAGCGGCGGATGCGCTCCGACACCGATCCCGCCTCGCAACTCGACGAGGCGATGAACGCCGCGCTCTACACCCATCATTCCTATGGCGTGCCGGTGATCGGCTGGGGCCATGAGATCGAGACCCTGTCGCGCCAGGACGCGCTCGACTATTACCGCCGGTTCTACACGCCGGAAAACGCCATTCTCGTCGTCGCCGGCGATGTCGAGGCGCCCGAGGTCGAGCTGCTCGCGCGAGAGACCTATGGCAAGACCCCGGCGCGCGGCGAGGCGCCGGTGCGCGACCGTCCGCGCGAACCCCAGCCCCGCGCGCAAAGGCTGGTGAAACTCGCCGACCCCAAAGTCGAGCAGCCCGCGTTCGAGCGCATCTATCTCGTCCCCTCGGCCCGCACCGCGAAAAAGGGCGAATCGGAAGCTCTGGACGTGCTCGCGCATCATCTGGGCGGCGGCCAGACCAGCCTGTTCTATCGCCGGCTGGTGCTTGAGCAGAAAAAGGCGGTCATGGCCGGGGCCTATTATTTCGCCGACGCGCTCGACGATAGCCGGTTCTTTGTCTTCGCCATGCCTGCCGAAGGCGTGTCGCTGGAGGAACTGGAAAGCGCCATCGACGAAGTGCTGAGCGAGGCCGCGCGCGAGGGCGTCAGCGCCGCCGATGTCGCCCGCGCCGCGACGCGGCTCGTCGCCGACGCCGTCTATGCGCAGGACAATCAGGCGAGTCTCGCGCGCTGGTTCGGCGCGGCGCTGTCCAATGGCGAGACCGTCGAGGACGTGCTGGGCTGGAGCGGCCGCATCGAGGCGGTCAGCGTCGAGGACGTGGCGAAAGCGTTCCAGTGGCTGGACCGCAAGCGCGCCGTCAGCGGCTATCTGCTCAAGGAAGAAGTCTGAAATTTCAAAGAAACGAGTCCCATGAACGTTCCCGTCCCTGCCGTTTCCCGCGCCGAGCGCGTCCAGCATGTCGTCAGCCCGGGCGGCGTCAAAGCCTGGCTGGTCGAGGATTACGCCGTGCCGCTGGCGGCGGTGGAGTTTTCCTTCGCCGGCGGCGCGTCGCAGGACCCGCCCGGCAAGGCGGGCGCCGGCGCCCTGCTCGCCGCCCTGCTCGACGAAGGCGCGGGCGATCTCGATGCGGAAGCCTTTCATCGCGCCCTCGACGATCACGCCATCCGCCTCAGCTTCAATGTCGAGCGCGACGAATTCGGCGGACGTTTGCAGACGCTCTCGCGCCATATCGACAAGGCCTTCGAATTGCTGGCGCTGGCGGTCAATGCGCCGCGTCTCGACGCCGCGCCGCTGGAGCGGGTGCGCGGGCAGGTCAACGCCATGCTCAAGCGCGAGTCGAAAGAGCCCGACGCCATGGCGGCGCAGGCCTGGCGGCGGGCCGCCTGGCCCGATCATCCCTATGCGCGCTCGCCGCGCGGCGAGTTGGGTGAAATCGACGCCGTCACCCGCGACGATCTGGTCGAACTGCGGCGCCGGATTCTGGCGCGCGACACGCTGAAAATCGCCGTGGTCGGCGCCATCGACGCGGCACGGCTCGCCGCCCATGTCGACGCGGTTTTCGCCGGCCTGCCGGCCAGGGCCGATCTCGCGCCGGTCCCGGCGATCGAGGTTCATGGGCTGGGGCGGCGAATCGTCGTCGATTTCGACGTGCCGCAGGCCAATATCCGCTTCGGCCGGCCGGGCATCGCCCGCGCCGACAAGGATTATATCGCAGCCATGGTGGTCAACCATATTCTGGGCGGCGGCTCCTTCACCTCGCGGCTGTTTCAGGAAGTGCGCGAAAAGCGCGGCCTCACCTATTCGGTCTATTCCTCGCTGACCACCGCCGAAAGCAGCCCGTCGCTGATCGGCGCCACCTCGACCAAGAACGAGCGCGCCGGCGAGTCGCTCGGCGTGATCGAGGCCGAATGCGCGCGGCTCGCCGCAGAGGGACCGACGGCGGACGAATTGGAAAAAGCCAAGAAATTCCTCACCGGCTCCTATGCCCTGCGTTTCGACACCTCGACCAAGATCGCCGGCCATCTTTTGCATCTGCAACGCGAGGGGTTCGACGCCGGCTATCTCGACCGCCGCAATTCGGAAGTCGAGGCGGTGACGCTCGAAGACGCGAATCGCGTCGCCAAAAGGCTGATCGGCGACGCCAGGCTGCTGGTGGCCATCGTCGGACGGCCCGAAGGCCTTGTCGAGAACGACGCCGCCTGAAACATGACCATCCGCCGGCTCGATTCCATCCTCGCCGACCGCATCGCCGCCGGCGAGGTGGTCGAGCGGCCGAGCGCCGCCGTCAAGGAACTCGTCGAAAACGCCCTCGACGCCGGCGCGAGCCGCATCGACGTTACGATTGAAGGCGGCGGCCAGAAACTGATTCGCGTCATCGACGACGGCGCCGGCATGGACGCCGCGGATCTCGCCTGGTGCGTCGAACGCCACGCCACTTCCAAAATCCCCGACGGCGACCTGACCAACATCGACACGCTCGGTTTTCGCGGCGAGGCGCTGCCTTCGATCGCCTCGGTGGCGCGGCTGGAGATTTTAACGCGCGCCCGGGGCGCCGAACATGGCTGGGGCCTGCGCGTCGAATTCGGCGAGGTCGGCGCGCTCGCGCCCGCCGCGCTTTCGCAGGGCGCGCGCGTCGAGGTGCGCGACCTGTTCGCCGCTGTTCCGGCGCGGCTCAAATTCCTGAAAAGCCCGCGCGCCGAGGCGTTGGCCGTGGCCGATGCGGTCAAGAGACTGGCCATGGCCCATCCGCAGGTGCGCTTCTCGCTCGGCGGCGAAGGTCTTTCCGGCTTCGACCATCCGGCCTGCGCGCCCGGCGTCGAGGGCCTGCTGGCGCGGCTGACCCAGGTTCTCGGCCGCGATTTCCGCGACAATGCGCTGGCCGTCGACTCGGAGCGCGAGGGCGTCCGGCTGTGGGGCTACGCCGGCCTGCCGACCTGGCACCGCGCCAACGCGCTGGCGCAATATGTCTTCGTCAACGGCCGTCCGGTGCGCGACCGCCAGATCGCCGGGGCCATCCGCGCCGCCTATAGGGATTATCTTGCCGCCGACCGTCATCCGAGCCTCGCGCTGTTCCTCGAATCGCCGCCCGCGATGGTCGACGTCAATGTCCATCCGGCCAAGGCGGAGGTGCGTTTCGCCGATCCGGGACTGATCCGGGGCCTCGTCATCGGCTCGCTCAGGCAGAGCCTGGCCGGCGCCCTGCATCGCGCGACGCCGAGCCATGCGCCGGCGGCCCTGCGCAAATTCGCCGGCCTGCCGCCAGCCCGCTCAAACAGCGGACTCTTGGCGCCTTCGGCGCGCCATTGGGACTGGCGCGATTCGCCGGCCGCGCCCGATTCGCCGGGGTTCGACGAGACGCCGAAAGGCTTCGACGACGCCGCGCCTATGGCCGACGCGCGGGCGCATGAGGCCGCGCCATCGCCCGACGATCTCGCGGCGCCGCTCGGCGCGGCGCGGGCCCAAATTCACGAGACTTATATTCTGGCCCAGACCCGCGACGGCCTCGTGCTGGTCGATCAGCACGCCGCCCATGAACGGCTGGTCTACGAACGGCTCAAACGCGCGCGCGCCGAACAGGGCGTGGCGCGTCAGGCGCTGCTGTCGCCGCTGGTGGTCGATTTCGACGAGGCCGACGCGGCGCGTCTCGTCGAAGCCGGCGACCTTCTGGCCTCGCTCGGTCTCGTCGTGGAATCTTTCGGTCCCGGCGCGGTGGCGGCGCATGAGGCGCCCGCCGGGATGAAACTTTCGGCCATCGAGCCCTTGCTGCGCGACCTCGCCGATTCGCTCGCGGAGGACGGGCAGGCGGCGCCGCTCGAAAAAAGGCTCGACCATGTGCTGGCGACCATGGCCTGCCATCATTCGGTGCGCGCCGGGCGGCGGTTGGCGCCGGAAGAAATGAATGCGCTGCTGCGCGAAATGGAGCGCACGCCGGGCGCGGGCCAATGCAACCACGGCCGCCCGACCTATGTCGAACTCAAGCTCGCCGACATCGAAAAACTATTCGGCCGGCGGTAATTCTACAGGCGTTTTGAATATCAGTTTTTATAAATTTGCGAGTCTTGGAAACCCTAAAAAATTGTCGCCAATTTGATAAGTGCCTTCCTCCGTCAATACAAAATGTCCCATCTGATTGAAACTAAAGCCGGGACATGCTATTGCATATCCGAGACCGTATATCTTGTTTTTTTGTATTTTTATTTCTGCCGAACCAGCTTTATATGAAACTTCTTTAAATATGGGCATTTTTCCAGGAACGCTATGATTTCCTTCGTACAGATGGACAGAAACCGTTTTTAATATATCGTTATCTTCATTTTTTAATTCGACCGACGATTTGCGCGTATATTGTCCGAAATTCGATAATTCTTGAATTATTCTCGTATCTATAGCGATGGTTATCGAGGCGTATAGAACAGGTTCGGAGGATAGATTTGTTAATGCGGCAGTCAGATTTGCGATAACCGTTCCATCGGGCTCATTTTTAAATTCTTCGATGCTAAACTTAATTACGGGATGTGGCGTGGTCGAACGGCGGAGTATATCTCTTACTTCGTAGTTCTCCATAGGAATCGACTGAAAATTATATCGCTTATAATATTTATTATCTTTCGCCATGTGTGGCGCTAAACTTGTAGCTTGAGGGATATCAATAATGAACGCAGCATAACCGGACGGAAGTTGAATTTGTTTGATAATTATTCCGGAAATTCGGGGGTTTATATTTGAATTAATTAATTGCTCAATTCGCTCTTTTGTCATTATCTCTGGATTGATCCCCGTATCAATGCTTATTGGAATATGTTTGTCCTCAATTATTCCATAAATTATCTGCCCTCCAGCTGAGTTGGCAAACGCGGACACGTCGACAGTTAATTCGTTGACCTTATTGCTATCTATATTTGCAAGTTTTGCCGAACGTTTGTAATCCAAGTTAAGGTTTTCTTGAATCTTGTTGTCGATAAGCGCTTGCAGATCGGACATTTCCCAATCGGTGATGTGCTTCAATTTGCCCTCCAGTCGGCGGCAGTGACCGCGACTCAATAAAAAAATACCTACCACAAGATTCGCTAATTTAAAAAATGGATCCGGTCGCCGCGACCTATCACAAATCGAATGGCGCTTACCGACGGAAAGAATTAGAATCGAGGGAGATGTACCATGACCGCCGCACAGCAACTCGCCCGCATCGATGCGCTGGAGGCGCATAGCGCGCATCAGGATCGCGCCGTGGCCGAACTCAGCGACGCCGTCGCCGCACAATGGACACGGATCGACGCACTGACCCGCGAAGTGCTGCGGCTGCGCGAGGAATTGCGCGGCATGAGCCAGACCAGCGCCCCGGAAAAGCCGCCGCCGCATTATTGAAAACGCAGTGGAAGCATGAAATTCCTCCCCCGGCGCAGCGTGACTTTGCCGTGTTTTGATGCGACAACAGCGCCGCGAACCTCTTCTCTTCTCATTGAGTTGGAGCGCCCATGTCGATCCTCGATTCCGTCCGCAAGCAGATCGCCCCGATCCACCCCGAGGGCTATATTTTCGTCGCCCTGTTCGGCATTGTCGCCCTGATCCTGCATTGGCTATGGGCCCCGCTGGGTTGGCTCGCCGGTCTCGCCACGCTCTGGTGCGCCTATTTCTTTCGTGATCCGGCGCGCGTCACCCCGGTGCTCGAAGGGCTGGTGGTCGCGCCCGCTGATGGAACGATCTGTTCGATCGGACAATTCGCGCCGCCGCCGGAACTTGGCCTCGGGCCGGAGCCGATGCAGCGCCTCAGCATTTTCATGAGCGTTTTCGACTGCCATGTGAACCGTGCGCCCGTCACCGGACGCATCTCGCGCATCGCCTACAAGCCCGGCCTGTTCGTCAACGCCGATCTCAACAAGGCGAGCGAGGATAATGAACGCAATGGCCTGATTATCGATTCGCCGCTGGGGCGTTTCGGCGTGGTGCAGATCGCCGGCCTGATCGCGCGGCGCATCGTCTCCTTCGTGCAGGAAGGCCAGAGTCTCGGCGTCGGCGAGCGTTTCGGACTGATTCGCTTCGGTTCGCGCGTCGATCTCTATATGCCGCCCGGCTCGCGCATTCTGGTCGGCGTCGGCGCGAAGACCATAGCCGGCGAAACCGTCATCGCCGATTTCCGCCCCGGCGAGCCCGAACGCCATTTCAAGGTCGGATGACATGACGGGCGACGACTTGGGAGACGACTTGGCCGCCGACGCCAACGGCATCCCGGTCGAATCCAGCGGGCCCGCCCACGCGACCTACAAGCCGCCGGGCCTGCGCGGCCTGCCGCTGCGTTTTGTCGTTCCCAATGTGGTGACCTTGCTGGCGCTTTGCGCCGGCCTGACGGCGATCCGCTTCGCCATCGAGAGCAAGTTCGAATTCGCGGTGCTGGCGATTGTCGTCGCCGCCGTGCTCGATGGCATCGACGGGCGCATCGCCCGGGCGCTCAAAGGCTCGTCGCGCTTTGGCGCGGAACTCGATTCGCTGGCCGATTTCATGGATTTCGGCGTCGCGCCGGGGCTGGTGCTCTATCTCTGGTCGCTGCACCAGCTGAAAACCCCGGGCTGGGTGGCGGTGCTGTTCTTCGCCATCGCCGCCGCGCTGCGGCTCGCGCGTTTCAATGTGATGATCGACGACCCGAACAAGCCGGCCTGGATGGGGCGTTTTTTCACCGGCATGCCGGCGCCGGCGGGCGCCATCGTCGTGCTGCTGCCGCTCTATGTCCACATGGCGCTCGACCTGCCGGCTTCCCGGGGCTTCGCCTGGCTGGAACTGGCCTATGTCGTCGTCATCGCGCTGTTGATGGCGAGCCGCATCCCGCATTTTTCCGGCAAGAGCATCGGACGCGTTCCGCGCGACAAATTCATTTTCGTGCTGTTCGCCACCGTCGCCATTCTCGTGCTGTTGGCGTCTTTCCCGATGGAAATGCTGATTTTCCTCAGCCTCGCCTATCTGGCGATGATTCCCGTGTCGATCCGCGCCTTTGGCCGATTGAGCGAACGCGACGCCGCCGCCAACCGGACCTGAGCCGGCGATGCGCCTCGCCTATCATCTGCTCGATGTTTTCACCGAAAAGCCGCTGGCCGGCAATCCGCTCGCCGTCCTGCCCGAGGCGGATGGCCTAGGTTCGGACCAGATGCAGGCCATTGCGCGTGAATTCAACCTGTCGGAGACGGTTTTCGTATTGAGGCCGCGCAATTCCCTCCACGCGGCGCGGCTGAGGATTTTCACGCCCATCCGGGAGTTGCCTTTTGCCGGCCATCCGACCGTCGGCGCCGCCGCGCTCATCGCGCTGTTGCGCGCCCCTGAAATGATCGCCCGCCAGCCTCTGGGCCTCGTTCTCGAAGAGGAGATCGGTCCGGTCGCCTGCGAGGTCTGGCGTCATAACGGCGCGATTCGGGCGCGATTCGCCGCGCCGCAACCGCCGAAAATTCTCGGCGTTTTGGCGGAGCGCGAAAAAATCGCCGCCGCGCTCGGGCTGGCGGCGGAAGATCTGGGCTTTGACGCCCATCGACCGGTGATCGCCTCGGCGGGTCTCGATTTCGCGTTCATCCCCGTCGCCGGCCTGAATGTGCTGAACCGGCTGGCGCCGAAGTTCGAGATTTTTGGCGCGGCCTTCGGACTGGATTGTCCCGCCGCCTTTGTCTATACGCGCGAGACGAACGACCCGGCCAACCATGTCCAGGCGCGGGTTTTCGCACCGGGCATGGGAGTCGGGGAAGACCCGGCGACCGGCTCCGCAGCCTGCGCTTTCGCCTCCGTCGCCTGCGCTTTCGAACGGCCCGAGGATGGCGAGCATGCGCTGGTCATCGAGCAGGGTTTCGCTGTCGGGCGCCCGAGCCTTATCGCCCTGACTTTGCAGGTCGCAGGCGGCGCATTGACCCAAACCAGCGTCGGCGGCGCCTGCGTCCAGGTCGGCGAGGGGTTTTTGACGATATAGTTGTTTGAGGAAGACAAGATGACGGGGCGCCAACCAGGCCGGTTCTTGATGATCGTCGCGCTCGCCGGCCTTATCGTGGCGGGACAGGCGTGGGCGCAGCAGCCTGCCGCGGGCCTGCCGATGCGAGGCAAATCGCTCGGAGGCGTCGTGCGCGCGGCGCCCGCCATGGCCAGCGCCCGCCTGACCGCCCTCAACGAGGGAAGCGACATCGAGATTCTCGAAAACGCGGGAACCTCAATGAATGGCTATGACTGGTTCAGGATCCGCTACGGCGAAAAAATCGGCTACCAATGGGGCGGCATCATGTGCTCGAAGGCGCCGCTGGCCGGGATTTACCAGACTTGTCCCTGAGAAAAGTCTCTTGCGATTCGGTCGAATCGCAAGAGACTCCGGACTCGTCGATTCGCGCGGTATTCTTGCGAAAAGCCGGCGTCCATTTTTTGCCATGCCGCTTCGGGCATCAGCAGTCGGCCGGCGTCTGGATTTCCGGCCCGTCATTGGCGACGCGATTGACCGCCGCGCCGATGGCGAAAAATTCGATGGCGCCTTCGGCCGCCGGGCGCAGCAGGTTCAGGCGCGGCGGGCGGGTCTCGTCGGGGTCGAGCCAGGCGTCGAAATCTTCCCTTTCGATCAATGCCGGCATGCGGTCGTGAATCGCCGCCGTGGCGCCATTGGCCATGGTGGTGACGATGCAGGCAGTGTCGATTTCGGCGCCCGAAGGGTCGATGAACGTCTCCCACAGCCCGGCGAAGGCAAGGAGGCCGCCGCCGGCCCGGCGAAACAGAAACGGCGTTTTCGGTCCCTTGAGATTGGCCCGCCATTCATACCAGCCATCGGCGGGCACAAGGCAGCGCCGGCGCCGCAAGGCGGCTCGAAAACTCGGCTTCTCCGCCAGGGTTTCGGCGCGGGCGTTGAGAATCAGCGGGAATTTCTGCACGTCCTTGACGAAGCCGGGCAGAAATCCCCAGCGCGCGAGCTGAAAATGCCGCGTCGCTCCCTCCGCTTCGCGGCGCGCGCAAATGATCGGGATCGGTTGAGTCGGCGCGATATTATAGCGCGGCGGGAAATTGGGATGTTCCGCATAGCCGAAAAAGGCGCGAACGGCTTCGGGCGGCGAGGTGATGGCGAAACGCCCGCACATCGGGTTCAAACGTCCTCGCGCACAAAGCGTGCGGTCCGCGTTCGCAGGGTGACGAGTTCTTCCGCCGCCGAGGGGTGCAGCGCCATGGTGGCGTCGAAATCGGCCTTCTTGGCTCCTAGCCGCAGCGAAATCGCCAGCAGTTGCGCCATTTCGCCGGCGTCGTCGCCAAGCACATGCACGCCGAGCACGCGGTCGCTGTCGCCATCGACGACGATCTTCATGACGATGCGGTCCGGCCCGCCCGCCAGCGTCGCCTTCATCGGGCGAAAGCTGGTCTGGTAAATATCGACGCAGCGGAATTTTTCGCGCGCCTGCGCCTCGCCGAGCCCGACCGTGCCGAGTTCCGGCGTGGTGAAGACGGCGGTGGGAATGAGATCGTAATCGACCTGCGCCACGCCGCCGCCAAAAAGTCTTTCGGCGAGCAGGTGACCCTCGCGGATGGCGACCGGGGTGAGATTGACGCGATTGGTGACGTCGCCGACCGCATGGATCGAGGCGACCGTGCTGGCCCCATACCCATCCACCTTCACCGCGCCGGCGGCGTCGAGCGCGACGCCCGCCTGTTCCAGCCCAAGCCCCTGGGTGTGCGGCGCGCGGCCGGTGGCGAACAACACCCGGTCCACATCGAGATCGCCGCCATCCGAGAGCCGCAGGCGAAAGGACGATCCGGTCCGGGCGATCGCGGTCGGCAGCACGCCGGGCCGCTGGTCGATCCCGGCGGCGACAAAAGCCTCGCGCAGGCCCTCGCGCAAAGCCCCGTCGAAGCCGCGCAGCACGTTGCTGGCGCGAAACAGCAGCGTGACCTGGGCGCCGAGCCGCGCGAAAATGCTGGCGAATTCCACCGCGATATAGCCGGAGCCGACGACGGCGAGTCGACGGGGAAAGGTTTCGAGGTCGAAAATCTCGTTGGAGCCGATGGCGTGTTCGATTCCCTCAATATCGCGCAAAAAAGTCGGACCGCCGCCGGTGGCGACGAGAATATGCCTTGCCGAAATGACGCGGCCCGAGCGGATGAGCCGCACTTCATGCGGACCGAGAATTTCGGCGCGCTCCTCGAAAATCTCGACGCCGGCCTTGCGCAGATTGGTCTCGTAGATGTTCGACAGCCGCGAAATCTCCGCCTCCTTGGCGGCGACGAGTTTGGGCCAGTCGAATTCCGGCTGTTGCGGAAGTTTCCAGCCGAAGGCCCGCGCCTGTTCGAATTCTTCGGCGAAGCGCGAGGCGTAGACATAGAGTTTTTTCGGCACGCAGCCGCGAATGACGCAGGTTCCGCCGATGCGGAACTCCTCGGCGATCATGCTGCGCGCGCCAAGGTTTGCGGCGATGCGCGCGGCGCGCACGCCGCCCGAACCGGCGCCGATGACGAACAGGTCGGCTTGATAGTCGGTCATCGAAGCGGCGCTCCTTTTAAGGGGGTTAGAATTCGCGGCCCTTTTCGCGCATCTTCTCGCGCACCCGCGTCATCGTCGTGACCGAGGCGTCCCGGCGCCATTCGGCCAGTGCGGCGGCGAGATCGCCGATCAGCGCCGGTTGCGCCGCGACATAGGCCTTGCCCGAGGGACCGGCGAAAAACACCGCGACATCGGCCAGTTCCCGCCGCGACAGGCGGGCCGCGTAAAGCGCCGCCGCGCGGTCTGTCATCGTCTCCGCGAGGGCGTCGAATTCCGGCTGCAATTCAGCCAGCGCCGCGTTCAGATCGGCGACGGCTTCGGGCCGCGTCGCCGCCGCCCGGTTGCGCAAATCCTGGCTCATCTGTTCGACCAGCCCGCGAAACGAGCGGGCGAGGCCGGAATCGACGACCACCAGCCGCGCCAGCCTGAGGCTGTCGGGTTCCGGCGCTTGCGAAGCTTGCGTCTCCTGCGCGCGGGCGGGACCGGCGGCCGCGAAAAAAAGGCCGCAAAAGAAGAGGCGCGCCACCGGGCGGAGCATTTGAAACCCTCCTTCAGCCGTCGAGATCGCCCAAGATTCGGATGCCTTCGGGATCGGCGACGATCACCGCGCTGGCGAGGCCGATGAACAGCCCATGTTCGACCACGCCGGGAATGGCGTTGAGCGCCGCCGCGAGCGCCTCCGGATCGGGAATCGCGCCGAAATCGCAATCGAAGATGGCATGGCCGCCATCGGTCAGGAAATCCTTGTTCTCCAAGTCCTTGCGCAAGGTCACCGGGCCGAAGCAGCCGCTGACGCGCGCGGCGTCCTCGATATGGCGGCGGGTCGCGACCAGACCGAAACGATCCGCCTCGACCGGCAGTTTGAATTTGCCGAGCCGCGAAACCTGCTTGCTCGAATCCGTGATGACCACCATGCGCTGCGAGGCCGCCGCGACGATCTTTTCGCGCAGCAGGGCGCCGCCGCCGCCCTTGATCAGACGCAGTTGATCGTCGAATTCGTCGGCGCCGTCCACGGTCAGGTCGAGTTGCGGCGTCTCGTCGAGCGTCGAGAGCCGCAGGCCGCAGCCCTCGGCCTGCAGGCGGGTGCGCTCGGACGTCGGCACGCAGATCACGGTAAGCCCTTCGCGCGCGCGCTCGCCAAGGCACTGGACGAAATGGGCGGCGGTCGAGCCGGTGCCGAGCCCAAGCCGCATGCCCGAACGCACCAGATCGGCGGCCTGTTCGGCGGCCTGGCGTTTCAGCAATTCGATGGGCGTCAGATTCATGTCGCGCTCCGCAAGTATCCACTTCGGCGATAGCCGCATTGGCGCGGAAAGGCAATGTCGTCTTCGCCGCTTGCCAGTGGTCGCGTCCCTCCCAATGTTGAAGGGATCGAAATGGCCCGGGAGTTTCACCTTGAAAATGATTGGCAACACGATGTTCATCACCGGCGGCGGCTCGGGGATTGGCCGGGCGCTCGCCATCGCCTTCCACACCATGGGCAACAAGGTGATCGTCGCCGGGCGTCGCCGGGGGCCGCTCGAAGAAATGGCGAAAGCCTTTCCCGGCATTGATTTTCGCATCATCGACATGCGCGACGCGCAAAACATCGTCGAGGTCGCCGACTGGTTGGTGATGACCCACCCGGAAGTCAATGTGCTGATCAACAACGCGGGCATCATGGCCGGCGACAAGACCGGCGGCTTCATGGACGACGACCTGACGGTGGCCACCATCGAAACCAACCTGCTCGGCCCGATGCGCCTGACCTCGGCCCTGATCGAACATCTCAAAACCCGTCCCGACGCGGTTCTGGCCAATGTGACCTCGGGGCTGGCCTTCACGCCGCTCGCCCATGCGGCGGTCTATTCGGCGACCAAGGCGGCGCTGCATTCATGGACCTTGTCGCTGCGCTACCGGCTGCGCGGAACGTCGGTGCGGGTGCTCGAAGTGGCGCCGCCCTGGGTGCAGACCGATCTGATGGGCGCCCGCGACGAGCCCCGCGCCATGCCCTTGCAGGATTTCATCGACGAGACCCTGCGCAGCTTCGCCAGCGGCTCCGATGAGGTTCTGGTCGAAAGGGTGAAGGCCTTGCGCGACAATCCCGGCCCGAACGAATGGGCCTTCGTCGAGGAATTCAACGACAGGCTGGCGTATTGATTTTCTTCCCCCCTTGCGCCCGGCGCGCCCGGCTTTTTTGACCAAATATCACAACGGCATCAAAACGGGAAGTTATCATCTTGTTCAACTAGTTCCGCATGCTTTCCGTTTATCATTACACGACCACCGTCCCAGGGGACCTTTTTTGGGGGAGCGCTTCCAATATATACTTCCCTGTGAAACACATTAACATTTCGATTATCTATAAATATCAAAAATTTGTAATCTGAATGGAACTTATAAACCATTGCTCCTTCGCCGAGACAGGAAAATTCGCGTTCCTGGTCTCGGCTCCAATACATATAGTTGTTACCATAGATATATATGCCTTTCAATTTTAATTCATTTATGATGATTTCAATTTTATTTAGAGATTGTTTTTCTTCTATCTGTAATGCGAGCGGCGGCATAGCCTCGCATTTATTTTTTTCAGATTGGAAATTATCTCTTTGTCGGCAATTAACAATATTTACGTTTTCTTCAAGTTTTTTCAAAAGGTCGGAGACCGTTGCATCGATATTGTTTACGTTTAGATTCCATATAAGTTCTGGCCCTGAATCCAGTAAAATTGCGAATTGAAATGCATCAAGCTGCCTCATTTCGAGTTGCTCGAACCCGGAATCATTGATACCGCACTGAATACCGCTGGGGTTTTCGGAGGGAACGACTTCCAACTTGGGAGTCATAATCAAATGATCCACTGGAATTTTGAGATGCATCGCAACTCTTTTTAGAGTTTGATCTTTCGTTGACACGCCATCGGCGATCTTTTTCAGCGTACCACGCGACATACCCAAAGCGCCTGCCAAGTCCACTCGGCTTTTGTTGTGCGCCTTCAGCACCTTGTCCAGAGCACCAATTTCAGGAGTGAGCATTGTCTTTGCCATCGATGTAATCCTTTCGATAGCCAGAGTTTGTTCGAAATGCTGCCCTGTTACAAGCTCTATTTGTTGCACTACAATGTAGAAAATAGAGTTTTAAAACTGCTCACCGCTGATTAATTTTTGCATTCGATGACCACTTTTGCGGCCACGGACCATCCACGAAAATGGTAGCGTTTAGGCGAAATAGCTTTCCAGAATCCGCGCGTAAATCGCCGTCAGCCTGTCGATGTCGGCGACCGCGACGCGCTCGTCGATCTGGTGCATGGTCTTGCCGACCAGCCCGAATTCCACCGCCGGGCCATATTGGGCGATGAAACGCGCGTCCGACGTGCCGCCGGAGGTGGAAAATTCCGGCCGCCGTCCGGTCTCGGCCTCTATCGCCTGCGCCGCCAGTTCGGTGAAGGGGCCGGGCTCGGTGATGAAGGACACGGCGTTGCAGGGATCGAATTCCAGCTCGAAATTTTCCGGCCCGCGCGCCGACAGCAGCCGGCTCCGGATTTCCGCCTTCAGGCTGTCCGGCGTCCATAGATCGTTGAAGCGGATGTTGAAGCGCAGCCGCGCCTCGCCGGGGATGACATTGGTCGCCTCGTTGCCGATGTCGATCGAGGTGATTTCGAGATTGGAGGCGTCGAACCAGTCGGTTCCGGCATCGAGCGGCTGGTCCTTGAGCGCCGCGCATAAGGCCAGCAGATGCGCGACCGGATTATCGGCGCGCTGCGGATAGGCCACGTGCCCCTGAACGCCGCGCACCAGCAGCCGGCCATTGAGCGAGCCGCGCCGGCCGATCTTGATCATGTCGCCGAGTTCCTGCGCATTGGTCGGCTCGCCGACGATGGCGTGATCGAAACGCTCACCCCTTTGCGCCAGCCATTCGAGCATCTTGACCGTGCCGTTGATTGCCGGGCCTTCCTCGTCGCCGGTGATCAGAAAGCCGATCGAGCCCTTCGGGCGCCCATGCTTTGCGAGATAGGCAAAGACGGCGGCGGCGAAAGCGGCGATGGCGCCCTTCATGTCGGCGGCGCCGCGTCCGAAAATTTCGCCGTCGATGATGTCGCCGGCGAAGGGATCGACGCGCCATTTGGCCCTGTCGCCCGGCGGCACGACATCGGTATGGCCGGCAAACAGCAGGAACGGCGCGCTATCGCCGATGCGCGCGTAAAGATTGTCGATATCCGGCGTGCCTACTTGCGAAAACGGCAGGCGATGGGTGACAAAACCCGCGTCGCGCAGGCGCGTTTCCAGAAGGTCGAGCGCCCCGGCGTCGGCGGGGGTGACGGACGGTTTCTTGATCAATTCGCGCGTCAGCGCCACGGCGGGACTCGGCGCCATTGTCGTGCCATCCTCGTCTATTCGGCTCGCAGGCCCAGTTCGAAAAATTGCACCAGGAAGACCGCGACCGCCGCCAGCAGGAACAGCCATGGCAGAAACTCCGGCAGCAGCCCGAAGAAATTGGGTTGCGCCCAAAAAGCGGCCCCGGCGACGAAGCCCGAGAGCGGCCAGACGGCGGCCCAGCCGGGGTCGAGGCTTTTGGCGCGAAAGCGCTTGGCCGAGAGATTATACTGGCTGACCTGCGCCAGCAGCAGGACGCCGGCGAACACCAGAAGATAGACGAAGGCGAGAAAAGCCTTGAGGTCGAACAGACCCTGCGTCGAAAGGTCGCGCTCGGTCCAGGGACTTACGAGCCGCCACAGCAAGGCCAGCGCAAGGCAGAGGCCGGTGAGGGCGAGCGTCCAGCGCCGCCAGAGCGGGGCGGAAATGGTTCCGTCGCTCTGGCGGAAGAGGAAGCGGAACTCGCCGTTTTGCATCATTCGCGCAATAATTCGTTGATGGCGGTCTTGGAGCGCGTCTGGGCGTCCACGGTTTTGACGATGACGGCGCAATAGGTCGATGGGCCGGGCTGGCCGTCGGGCAGGGGTTTGCCGGGCAGGTTGCCGGAAACCACCACCGAGAAGGGCGGCACATAGCCGACGTGAATCTTGCCGGTGGCGCGATCGACGATTTTGGTCGAGGCGCCGATGAATACGCCCATGGCGAGCACCGCGCCTTCGCCGACCACCACGCCCTCGACCACTTCCGAACGCGCGCCAATAAAGCAATTATCCTCGATGACGGTCGGGCTGGCCTGCAGGGGCTCCAAAACGCCGCCAATGCCGACGCCGCCGGACAGATGGACGTTCTTGCCGATCTGGGCGCAGGAGCCGACGGTGGCCCAGGTGTCCACCATGGTTCCGGTATCGACATAGGCGCCGAGATTGACGAAGGACGGCATCAGTATGACGCCGGGGGCGATATAGGCGGACTGGCGCACGATGCTGCCGGGAACTGAGCGGAAGCCGGCGGCGAGGTGATCCTTGGAGCCCCAGCCATCGAACTTGGAAGCGACCTTGTCGAACCAGGTCGCGCCATATGCGCCGCCGGGAATGACATGCATGTCATTGAGCCGGAACGACAGCAGCACGGCCTTTTTGAGCCATTCATTGACTCTCCAGCTTTCCGGGCCGGTCTTGCCGGGGATTTTTTCGGCCACGCGCAGCTTGCCGGAGTCGAGCAGATGCAGCGCCGACTCGACCGCCTGGCGAATGTCGCCGGTGGTTTTCGGGGTGATATTGGCGCGGTCCTCGAAAGCGGCGTCGATGATGGTCGCGAGCGCGTGCGGCATGGGCGTTTCCTGTTTGCAGTTCTTGAGGCTGGCTATTCTTGGCGCTGGTTTCGGGTTTTGAGGCGGAGAAGTCAAGGTGACGGCGTCATCACCGTCCGCAGAAACCCCTCCAGATCGTCGGTGACGAAATCGACATGCGGCGGTTTGCCGCTGGTCTTTTCCCAATCCTCGCGGTGATCGAGGGCGCCGTGCTTCTGGCGCACCAGCACCGTCAACATGCCGCTCGCGTGCGGCGCTTCGAGATTATGCACCATGTCCTCGAACATCGCGCTTTTTGCCGGATCGACGGCATGACGCTCGAAAAACCGCTGGTAGGTCGAAAGCGCGGGCTTTGGCAGGTAATCGGCCTGTTCGATGGCGAAGAAATCCTCGAACAGGCGCTCGATGCCGAGCTGTTTGACGGTCGCCAGCGCATGGGCGTGGGAGCCGTTGGTCAGCACGAGCTTGCGTCCCGGCAAGGCTTCGATCGCCTGTTCGAGCTCCGGATTGGGCTTGAGCGAAGTGCGGTCGATGTCATGGACGAAATGCAGGAATTCTTCCGGCTTGATGTCATGCTCGCGGATCAGGCCGGCGAGCGTCGTGCCATAGGCGCGGTAATAATGTTTTTGCAGCGCCCGCGCCGAAAGGCCGTCCATGCCGAACAGCCCGATCATGTAGGCGGTGATGCGCGCGTCGATGCGCGGCCACAGATCGCTGTCGGGCGGATAAAGCGTGTTGTCGAGGTCGAACACCCAGGTATCGACCCGGCGAAAGGCCGCGAGATCGTGGGTTATTTTTCCGCTCGGGGCGTTCACCGGGTGATCAGCGTCCCGGCGCCGTGATCGGTCAGGAGTTCGATCAGCACCGCATGGGGAATCTTGCCGTCGAGAATGACCACGCCCTCGACGCCTTTCTCGATGGCGTAGATGCAGGTCTCGACTTTCGGGATCATGCCGCCAGTGATCGTGCCATCGGCGATCAGGCCGGGGATTTCGCCGATCCGCAATTGCTTGATCAGGTTCTTGTCCTTGTCGAGCACGCCGGGCACGTCGGTCAGCAGCAACAGGCGCTTGGCGCCCAGCGCCCCGGCGATGGCGCCGGCGAAAGTGTCGGCATTGACGTTGAAGGTCTCGCCTTCGGACCCTTGCGCGATCGGGGCGAGGACCGGAATCAGTTCGCGGCCCAGAATCTGTTCGAGCACGGTCGAATCGACTTTCGAGGGTTCGCCGACAAAGCCGAGATCGACAGGCGGCTTGCCCGGCTGCTCGACCTTGACCACCTTTTGCGCGGTGACCATGTTGCCGTCCTTGCCGCACAGGCCGATGGCGCGTCCGCCCTCGCTGTTGATCAGGCCGACGATCTGTTTGTTGATCGCGCCGGCCAGCACCATTTCGACCACTTCGACCGTGGCCTTGTCGGTGACGCGCAATCCGTCGGCGAATTCGGACTTGATGCCGAGCTTGGTCAGCATGGCGCCGATCTGCGGTCCGCCGCCATGTACGACCACCGGATTGACGCCCGACTGTTCGAGCAGCACCATGTCGCGGGCGAAATCGCGGGCCCCCTCCTCGTCGCCCATGGCGTGGCCGCCATATTTCACCACGATGATGGCTTCGTCGTAGCGCAGCATGTGCGGCAGCGCCTGCATCAGGATCTTGGCCTGATCTATGGCGGCGGCCTGGTCGATCGGGGGGCGGGTGGCCGGCGTGTCGGTCATTGCGGGCGCCTCTCTTGGGGATGGGCTTGTTTAGCCTGTTCAGGCCCGGTCGAAAACGTGTCTGTCGCGCTCGAACATCAACAGGGCGATGGCCGCGCGCAGTTCGCCAACCCCTTCGTCCTCGTGCGAGGACAAAAAGATGACCTCCGGATGCGCCGCCGAGTGACGGCGCAGGCCAGCCTTCGCCTCAAGAATCGTATGTTCGATCTGTGACGCTTTGACTTCGTCGCGCTTGGTCAGCACCAATTGATAGGACAGCGCGGCCTGGTCGAGCTGGTCGAGCATGTCGTGATCGAGCGGCTTGAGGCCGTGACGTCCGTCGATGAGTACGAAAACGCGGGCAAGCGTCGCCCGGCCGCGTAAAAAGTCCGTCATCAGCCGGGTCCAGTTGGCGATTTTTTCCTTGGACACCGCAGCATAGCCATAGCCGGGCATATCGACGAGGCGCAGCAGAGGCGCGTCGGGGTTGGGACCGAGGTTGAAGAAGTTGAGCTGCTGGGTGCGGCCCGGCGTATGCGAGGTGCGCGCCAGCGCCTTGCGTCCGGTCAGGGCGTTGAGCAGCGAGGACTTGCCGACATTGGAGCGCCCGGCGAAGGCGATTTCGAGCGGCCCCATCGGCGGCAGGCCGTCGATCCTGTCCGCCGCCCAGATGAAATCGCAGTTCTGGGCGAACAGCTTTCGCCCGATTTCCGCGAAATCCGGTTCGATGTCGGCGTCGGTCAAGGGTACAGCCTTTTGTTATCTGCAGCCTGCGCAATGACGACGGGGAAGCGCGGCGGGGCCGCCCTCACGCCGGCTTGCGTGAAAAAGTCTTTTTCAGATTGTCGAATAATTCGACCTTAACGCCGGCTTTTTTCATGATCAGCATCTGCTGCGCCACCGACAGCGTGTTGTTCCAGGTCCAGTAGATGACGAGGCCGGCCGGGAATGAGCCGAGCATGAAGGTGAAGATCACCGGCATCCAGGCGAACATGGTTTTCTGGACCGGATCGGCCGGCTCTGGGTTCATCTTCATCTGAACCCACATCGAGACGCCCATGATCAGCGGCCAGACGCCGAGATGCAGCAGGTGCCCGATCATCGGCGCCTGGGTCGGATCGAAATGCAGCAGCCCGAACAGGGTGAAGACATTGGTTGGGTCGGGCGAGGACAGATCCCTGATCCAGCCGAAGAACGGCGCATGGCGCATTTCGATGGCCACGAACAGCACCTTGTAGAGCGAGAAAAACACCGGGATCTGCAACAGCACCGGCAAGCAGCCGGAGACGGGATTGATCTTCTCCCGCTTGTAAAGCTCCATGATTTCCTGTTGCTGCTTGGCCTTGTCGTCGGGATATTGCTCTTGCAGCGCCTTGAGCTTGGGCTGGACCATCTTCATCTTGGCCATGGACAAATAAGATTTGTTGGCCAGCGGGAAAAACAGGCCCTTGACCAACAGCGTGATGACCAGGATGGCGACGCCGAAATTGCCGACGATGCCGTAGATCGTCTCCAAGAGCCAGAACATCGGCCGGGTGATGAAATGGAAATAGCCCCAGTCGATCAGCATGTCGAATTTTCGGATGCCCTGGACGTTCTGATAATAATCCAGAACGCGGCTCTCCTTGGCGCCGGCGAACACGCGGGCGCTGGTTTCGAACCGGGCGCCGGGCTGGATGGTTTGCGCCTCGGCGAAGACATCGGCCTGGAACTGCGGCTTCAGGCCGGGAAACTCGCGAAACCAGCCTTTGAAATTCTGGGTCTGGTCGGGCACGATCGCCGCCGCCCAATATTTGTCGGTGAAGCCGAGCCATCCGCCCTGGGCGTAGCCCTCGCCCGGCAGGACCTTGGCGCCGTTGGGCTCCTTGGCGATGGCGGCATAGGTGATTTCGGTCGAGGGCGCGTCGGCGCCGACGACGCCGATGAACCCTTCGTGCAGCACGGCGAAGCCGGACGTCGTCGGCATGCCCTGGCGCGTCGCCGAAGCATTGGGATAGAGCGTGACCGGCTCCTTGCCCTGGTTTTCGACGCTGTCGGCGACGGTGAACATATAGAATTGGTCCACCGTAATCTTGCGCCTGAAAACCAGCCCCTTGCCATTGTCCCAGCTCAGGGTGACGGGCGTCGCCTCGGTCAGCCGGTCGCCATCGGCCTTCCACAATGTGTCGGCCTTGGGGACATCGAGGGCGACGCCGCGCGGGGCGACATAATTGAGATCGATGAAATAGCCGTCGGGCGCGCCCGAGGGCGACAGCAGCACGATGTTCGGGCTGCGCGGGTCCACGGTCTCGCGGTATTTCTTCAAGGCGATGTCGTCGAAACGCGCGCCCTTGAGGGCGAGGGTGCCGAACATGTTGGCAGTGTCGATGGCGATGCGCGGGCTTTGCGCCAGCGCCTCGGCGCGGGTCAGCGGCTGGGCGGCTTCCGGCGGGAAAGCGCTTGACGGCCCCAGGGCGCTTGACGGCCCTGCGGCGGGGTTGTTGGCCTCGGCATTGGCCGCCTTGGGCTGGCCCGAGGCGTCAAGCTGCTGAAGCTGCTCTTGCGTCTGGCGCGCAGCCTGCATTTTCGGCGCGCCGAAAAAATGATTCCAGCCAATGATGACCAGGAGCGACAAGGCCATGGCGAGGATGAGATTTTTTTGATCCTGCATGTTCAAACGTCTTGCTTGCGATCGGCGGCCGGGGAGGCGGGAGGCCGGCGATCTGGGCCGGTCTGGTGAATTCGGGTCAGGGCGCGGGCGATTTCGCCGCGCAATTCTTCGAAGGGGGCGGTGAGCGCCTCGATCCGCGCCACCAGCACATAATCGTGTCCGGCTTTCGACAGCGAAAAATCCGCCAGCCGCACGGCTTCGCGCAGGCGGCGGCGAATGCGGTTGCGGATGACGGCGTTGCCAACTTTCTTGGTGACGGTGAAGCCGAAACGTGGGCTCTGCGCGATTTCGGACTCCAGCGCCATTTCGCCGACCCGTTCGCCGGACTCCGGACCAGCCCCTTGCCGCCGACGGGCCTGCAACACGAAACAGCGTTGATGCTGCCGCCGGCCCTTGGCGGCGCCAAGGAAATCGGCGCGTTTCTTCAGTCGCAAACAAAGGGGCCGCTGGGCGTCAGCCTCGCGGGGAGAAAAAGTTTCGCCGTCGGATGGACGGGTCATGGCGGGGCCGCGCGCGCGGCGCGTTGGTGTCTTCAGGCCGAAAGGCGCTTGCGGCCGCGCGCCCGGCGGGCGGCGATCACCTTGCGGCCTCCCACGGTGGCCATGCGGGCGCGAAAGCCGTGACGGCGCTTGCGCACGAGTTTGGAAGGTTGATAGGTCCGCTTCACGGGTCTGCTCCGGTTTATCTGGGCGCGTCGGCCAAACAGGACTGGACGCGGTCTGAATGCAAAAGGCTTCGCGCTTCGTTTTTTGGTTTCCCGCCTGCGGCCAAGAGACGGCAATATCAAGAGACGGCAATATCAAGAGACGCCAACAGCCGGAAACCACGTCGGCGCGAAGCCGAAATAGCGAGCGGCCTTATAAGGGCAAGGGCGACGAAAAGTCAACGCGATCGCGGCGCCGCGAAACCTTATCTCCCGCGCAGGAACCGGCGGCGCGCCAAGGTTGAGCCGCGCCGCCCGTTCCCGCGCCGGCGGGCGCCCGCCGGCGTGGGAGATTTTGTGCGCCTGTCCCTATTGCCAAGGCGGAAGGGAGCGGCTAAACACCGCGCCACACCTGCGGCGCCGAGTGAAGCGCCGCAAAAGGCGCCCGTAGCTCAGCTGGATAGAGCACTAGACTACGAATCTAGGGGTCAGAGGTTCGAATCCTTTCGGGCGCGCCATCAAAATCAAAAACTCAAGACGAAAAAGCCGGAGCGTCTCGCTTCCGGCTGTTCTCGGGGTCAAGCTTCCGGATAACAATCCGCGCTTGAACGAAAGACCCCGCATCCGGTTTTCACCGTGCGGGGCCTTGATCCCTGGCGGCTGTTCATCCGAGCGCGCCCTGGAATTGCGAGATTGATAGCCCGCGCTTGTGTCAAACTGACGACAGCCGGCGCAAAAGCCGCTTCAGGCGGAAGTCTGAGCCGCCGGGGCTGATTCCGGAGAGCGGCGAAGCAGCGGGGCCATGACGGCGATGGCCGCCAGCAGCAGCAGCATTTCGAGGCCGTAAACGGCGTCGTAGGAGGTCGCGGGTCCGAATGGCTGCTGGATCGGCAGTCCGGCGACGACATCGCGGATGACGCCGCCCATGGCGATCGCCAGTCCCGCCGCCGAGGCCTGCACCGCGCCCCAGGCGCCGAGCGCCAGGCCCGTCTGGTTCTCGGGCGCCAGATTCATCGTCGCCGTCAAGGTGCCATGGCCGAACAGGCCCGCCCCGAACCCGATCATCATCGTGCCGAAGCCAAACAGCAGGGTCGAATCGAACGGCGCCGCGAGAATGACGGCGGCGAAAGCCGGAATTCCGGCCAGGGCGCCATAGCAGGCCATGCGGAAGGGATCGGCCCCGCGGCTCAGCACGCGGGAGGCGAGAGCGAAGCCGAACAGGCCGCCGATGGCGAGCGCCGCCGTCAATCTTGTCGTCTGGCCGACGGTAAGGCCCAGAACCTGTCCGCCATAGGGCTCCAGCAGGATATCCTCCATGCTGAAGGCCATGGTTCCAAGGCCAATGGCGACCAGCCGGCGGATGGCGTTCTCGCCCGAGGTGAAGCTCGCCCAGGATTCCCGGAACGAAGGCGGGCGGACCGTGTTCTGAGCTCGCGAGGGCTTTCGCGCCTCCTGCTTCCACAGCGCGATGGAATTGAGAACCATGGTCGCCACGGCCGCGCCCTGGATCACCTGGACGAGGCGCCCGGGCGTGAAATCCGCCAGCAGGGCGCCAAACAGCTGCGCGCAGACGATCATGCCGACAAGCAGCATCACATACATCAAGCCGACGACTTTAGGCTGGGCCTGGGTCGGCGCCAGATCGGTGGCGAGGGCGAGACCCACGGTCTGAATCGTGTGCAGGCCGGCGCCGACGAGCAAAAACGCCGCGCCTGCTCCGGCATAGCCGAGCCATGCCGGCGCCTGGCTCGCATTACCCGCGCCTGCCAGCACCAGCAGCGCGAAAGGCATGATCGAGAGCCCGCCAAATTGCAACAGCGCGCCCTTCCAGATGAAGGGCACGCGCCTCCAGCCCAGCGCCGAATGATGGTTGTCGGAGCGGAAACCAATCACGGCGCGCAACGGCGCGAAAATGAGCGGCAGCGAAATCATGATCCCGACCAGCGAGGCGGGAACCCCAAGCTCGACGATCATCACGCGGTTGAGCGTGCCGACGAGCAGGACCAGCGCCATCCCGACCGAAACCTGAAACAGCGACAGCCGCAACAGCCTCGGGAGCGGCAATTCCGGAGTGGCCGAATCGGCGAATGGAAGAAAGCGGGTTCCGAGGCCCGCCCATGCCCGCATCGCTTTCTGGCTAAATCGATTCATGACATTGGCGATCCAAAGTTCTTGGGCGATCCAAAGTTCTTGGGCGATCCAAGTTTCTCGGGCGATCCAAAGTTCGCGAGCGATCTAAGGTTTTGGGCGATCCGGAGTTCCGGTTCGATCGAACAGGCGCCCTGCGAGGCGGCTGTATGCGCAAGGGTCTTTCAGCGCGCGTAACCGCCGATTCCCGCTCCTGCGATAACATGGCGGTCGACATCCGAGGACGCCGGCCGCCAAGAGGGCTTCGAAAAGCTCATTTCGTCGCTGGTGGCGCCGAATCATGTACGACATTGGCGGCGAGAACAGCCGTTCCGGGCTGCCAGGTCGTCGAGTTGTCGACCGAGAACGTGACCTTCGCGCCGTTCGGCAAGACAACTTCGCCGACTTGCGGAAGCGGAGCGGTCTCGGCGGCGGCCTTGACGCCCTTGCCACCCTGCCAATAGCCGGAGAACCACGTCGTGTGGCTGAGCACCGAGTAGTGCACCAGCAAGGCGATTGTGGCTACCGAGCCCAAAAACAGCGGCAGACCGACGGTGGGATTGACCACCAGCCATATTCTAGCTTGGTTCATGGTCGGACCTCCCTAATGCAGCCAAGGTGAAAAGGAATAGGCGAGGATATGCGCGAACAGCGCGATGACGAAGAAAACCCTCGCTCCGTCGATCACGTGCCTGTGCAGTTCTTCCGATTCCGGCAACGTCAAGCCTGTCGGCCATACCCTGTTCGGGTCGTCTTGATCAGCCATTTGCCAACCTCATTGATTTCAGCAGATTGCTCTCGTGCTCCACCTGCACGCAGGTAGCGATCGCCCAATTTGGACGGGCCCCCCGGCATCGCCAAAGCCATTCAGCGTGGAACCATCTGTAACTTTGCATTTACGCTTGAAACTGTCAATTCGATGTGACATAAATTTGCTCGGAATAGGGCGTCACTTCGAAACCGCCTGCGCGAGGCTAAAGGCGCGTCGCTTCAGCGGCTTTCGGTTGGTGCGCTGGATTCGCAGGCCCGCCAGTGCGCCGGGTTCGGAGGCGGAGACGGGCAAGGCATCGGATTGGGCCGAGGCAAGTATCTGATTTCAAGAGGGATGCCCATTTAGGACGGTCAAGGCGGCGCAAGCGGACGGAGACCGTCACGGTGGGTTTTTGAGTGGCGGGTGTTGAGGCTTCCAAGGTGTCTGAAGCAAAAGCCTGTGGTATAAGGGGGGGTGGTCAGACCGTTCTGGATAGCGCAACCGCCTGAATAGTAAGGGGTGTGACAAAAGGACGCGCCTGTTCGCGAGATGCCTAATGAGCATGTTGAGCAACGAAGGAATGAAGTCATGACCACGATCATTACGCGGCTTTATGCCGCAGAAGAACACGCTGTCGCCGCTGCGAACGCGCTCAAGGAAAGATTCCGTTCGGAGCATATCAACCTGGTCACGCGATCAAGCGGTCAGGACCCCGCAGCTCAAGTCATCAAGGGCGGCGTCCACCCGTCCCACGCCGCCATCTATGCCGACAAAATTCGCCAGGGACATGCGCTTGTGAGCGTTAGCGCGCCATGGGGTTTTGGGAAAAGCGCCTTGCATGCGCTCAACAGTCATGGACCGGTCGACTCCGGCATCAAAAACCCTGACTTTCATTATACTACGGCTTCTACGCGCGACCCGTCGCCGTTCTCGGATCTCATCAAACAGACGGTGCTGGCAAAGTCGAAATCTTCCATCAAATTGCCGGAAAACAAGTCTTTGACGTCCTCTTTCGGGTTCCCCACGCTTTCGAATTCGAAATCGCGCACCCCGCTTCAGGACAACGCGGCGCCCTTGTCCGCGCTTGCGGGTCTGCCGACGATCAGCCGGGCGAAGCCGTTTTCTTCCCTGGTGGCGGACGATAGGTCCGGCGTCACTCTGGTTTAGGGCGCGACCCTTCGGCTTCTTCATCCGTCGGGTCTTCCCGACGGCTGGATTTCGAAGCGGGGGCGCAGCAATTCGCCGATTCAGGCCGCAAATTTGCGGCTTTGCCGAAGTGCCGGGCTGGCCATGAAGGTCAGGCCCGGCTTGCTCGTTCCCGGCTGCTGAACGGGTCAAAGTTGCCGCCGGGCGTTGAATTTGCCCGGAAGGGCGGCATGAGCGGCGTGATCCCGAGCGCAGCCCCCACTGGCGCGCAGCGCCCGATTGCGTGACGAGGGCCGATCCGACGCATGGCGGCGGGCGCTTGCCGGCAGGGAAAACGGGCGCCTCCCGCGCGGCGAGCGGGCCTCTGTCTACCGCCGGCGCGCTGCAGCAAGCTCGCCTCGTCCGGTCGATGAATTGGCGCCGTTTATTTTCTGGAGCGCGCACCCGCCGCTCGTTCGACAGGACGGGCAAGCCTTCGACTGAGGCCATATCGCTCCTCATCCCGTTCACGCGAATTTCCAGATTCGGAGCTAAAGCCCGGCCTTTCGCCAAAGCCCGGCCATTCGCGCCAGCCGGCGGCGAACAAGGCGCCGCTGAAACAAAAAAGCCGGCATAAGCTGGAAAGGCTGGAAATCGATAAATAATTCAATAATATAGAGGTCAGTCGTGTTATTCGGGCGATGCGCGGCCTTCCACTCTGCCACGCGATGCGCGGGCGTCAACCGGGGCGCATTGTCGCGCGGGTCTTGGCGCCGGTATCTTGCCCCCGGTATCTTGGCCGGGCGACGGGTCGCAACGACGCAGACATGGTCCGGGCCGAAGGCAAGGCTTGCGGCTCGAAAAAATTCAGCCACAGGATGCAGACTTCGAGCCATCGGAGCTGACATCAGGAGAACGAATGTCAGATGGATCGCCCTCGCGCCTCGATATTTTACCTGACGGCGCTTGCGGCCTCGCTTCTGCCTGCTCTGCTTTCCGGCTATCTGGTCTGGCAGGTCCGGACGACGGATTACGCGACCGGCCGCACGACGGCGCTCAATATGGCGAAACTCATCGCCAGCAATTTCGAGAACACCTTCGATCAGGTCGATGCTCAGCTCGTGTCGATCGGGCGGCTATATGTCGAGGGCATTGACGGCGGCCAAGATAAAAAATCGCTGCTGGCCAGCCACGTGGAACGGGATATCGCTGACTATCCTTTCCTCGCACGCCTCTATATCGCGGATGCGGCCGGACGGATCCGGGTCGGCGGCGGCACGTTCAAAGGGGGGCTACAGGGGGCGGAAATATCGGAGCGTCCCTATTTCACGCGGGCGGCCGAAGGCGAACGCGGATTGATTTTCGAAGGCCCGCTGAAGGCCAAATTCGGCGATGGGTGGATCGTCGTCCTGTCGAGAAGGCTGGAGAACAAGAACGGCGAGTTCGTTGGCGTCGCGGTCGCCAGCATCCCGGTGGAGTCGTTCGAACAGCGGCTCTCGACGGTCGATCTCTTCCTCCATGGAGTCCTTGTCTTCAGGAACGCCAAAGGTGTGCTGATTGCGCGCTATTCCCTGGACCCCTCCGAGCGCAGCCCGACCGGCGACGGGGTGATTTCCGCGAAGCTGAAGGCCATTCTGCAGGCGAATCCCGCACGGGACCACGACTTTTACGAGACGATTGCGCCGCAAGACGGGGTCGAGCGGCTTTACGCCTATCAAAGGCTCAGCCGCGCTCCGTTTTTCATGTTGGTCGGGCAGCCGACGGACGTTCTCGATCGATCCTGGCGGCCGCTGGCATTCGAATTCTTGCTGTTTTCGCTCGGGACGATCCTCGCTTCGCTATGGATCGCCCGTCGTCTTCATACCTCGGCCGTATCGCTGATCGAGGAAAAGGGACTTCTGGCGCGGCGCGTCGCGGAACGGACGAAGGAACTTGAACTGAAGAATCGCGACCTCGTCGCCAGCGAGGCGCTGGCCGAAGCCGCCAACAAGGCCAAGTCCGAATTCCTCGCGACCATGAGCCATGAAATCCGCACGCCTCTGAACGCCATCATGGGAACGACCCAGTTGCTTGCGCGCAGCGCGCTGGACGCAGAGCAAAAGGAATGTGTCCGGACCCTCGATTCGGCGGGACAGAACATGCTCGTCCTGCTCAGCGACGTGCTGGACCTGTCCAAGATCGAAGCGGGACAGCTCGAACTGAACATTTCCGCGTTCGATCTCCGCGAGGTCGTCGAGAATGTCGCGGACACGTTTGCGGCGCCGGCGAAAAGCAAGGGCCTGGCCCTGCGGGTCGATCTGCCGCCCGGCGAGCTCCCCGCGCTTGTCGGCGACGTCATGAGACTGGGGCAGGTGCTGAACAATTTCGTGGGAAATGCGATCAAGTTCACCTCGCAGGGCGCCGTCGTCATCTCGGTGGAGACGCTCGAACGCTCAGACGGAGCGCTTCGCCTCCGATTCGCGGTGCGCGACTCCGGGATCGGCATTGCCCCGGAGAATCTCGGAAAACTGTTCGAATCTTTCGTTCAGGCCGAGAGATCGACCTATCGCGAGTTTGGCGGGACCGGGCTCGGACTGGCCATCAGCAAACGGCTCATCGAGTTGATGGGCGGCGAGGTCGGCGTGACCAGCGTTCTGGGTCGGGGCAGCGAGTTCTGGTTCGTCGTTCCGTTCAAGGTCGCGCCGCCGGCTGAGGCGCCGAACCCGCGCACGGCGGTACGCCTGCCCGAAAAACAACTTTTCGGGGTTCGCATCCTGATCGTGGACGATATCGTGACCAACCGGGACATCGTAACCAAGCTGCTGACGTCGGAAGGCGCGATTTGCGAAGCGGTCGAGAATGGCCGCGCCGCGGTCGAACGGCTCCGCGCGAATCCGCAAGGGTTCGATCTCGTGTTGATGGACGTCCAGATGCCGGAAATGGATGGCCTTGAGGCGACGCGGGCGATCCGCCACGATCTCGGGCTCAGCGAGTTGCCGGTGATCGCGCTCACGGCGGGCGCGATGGAAAGTCAGCGCCAGCAGGCCATGGCGGCGGGGATGAACAGTTTCATCGCCAAGCCGTTCCGACTCAGAGAAATGGTTGCGACACTGACGCCCTGGCTTCGTCACGAGACGGTTTCGCCGGAACGCCATTAACGCCAGTCGCCGCGATCTGAATTGAAAAATATCGCGCGACGCCGGTCTCGACCCGGCGTCCGCGCGCCGACGGCGCAATGGCTTTGCAATCTGGCAAGGTTTCCTTTGCGTAAGGCGAGTCGCCTGGATGCGGCATTGCATTTTGGGAAATTTCCGCGGCCGAAGGAAGCGGAACCTGCCTGAACAACAAGCTAATTCATTGATAATTAATGACATTCATGTTAGTTGGCCCATGACTTGCTGCAACAGCGAGAAGACGGGTTTTCGAGTCGCCTTATCCCGCGCAGGTCGCTTTTCGGAGCAACCGAAAAATTGATTTCGCAGTGCAAAATCAGGGCTCAAAATTTCGCTGCGGTGCAATATATACAGGTAGTGGAGAAACGTTCGGGAGGCAGAGTTCAACAGCGGCGTCGCGCCGCGGAAAGACAGGGAATATCTTCATGGAACATTCAATGATCCATGGCGGCGTCATCCGCAGATTATGGCCGGCCGATCTTCCCGCCTTTCGGGAGCATCTGCTCCGACTCGACACTCAAAGCCGGTTCGACCGCTTTGCGATGGCGGTCAATGACGCCTTTCTAATTCGCTACGCGGAACGTTGTTTCGGCATAGACGACGTCATCTATGGTTATTATGTCGATGGGACGATGCGTGGCGCCGGCGAATTGCGGGCGGTGGGCAACAACATCATCGGCGGTTCGGTCGAAGCGGCGTTCAGCGTCGAACTGGCCTGGAGGCGTCGCGGCGTCGGCACGGAGTTGATGGACCGCATCGTGCGGGCGGCCCGCAACCGTCGCGCCGACGGGCTCTACATGTCGTGCCTTGCGCGCAATGTCGCCATGCAGGCGCTGGCGCGCAAGTTCGAGGCCGACCTGCTTTTCGAGACCGACGACCTGACCGGCCGGTTTGTGGCGCGCGGACCCTCTGCCGCCTCGTTCTGGGGCGAATTCGCCGATAATGCGACGAGTTTCGCCACGGCCATGCTGGACTTGCAGACCCGGGTGTTCTCCCTCCAGCCCCGCGCTTAGAGCAATGTGCGAAAAAGTGGACGCCGGTTTTTCGCAAAAACATCGCGAAAACAAATAAATATGGAGTCGATCGCGATTCAGCCGAATCGCAATCGACTCCAGGAAATTCCCCGTCCGCTCCGGCGGCCTTGCCTCAAAACTCGAACGTGGCGCGCCGGGAACAACGGCGCGCCGTTTTTTTGCTTCAACCGCTCGTCGGAGCGGTTGTGGCGACAGAACCGGGCTTCCGATGACGCGATTCGCGCGACGGCAAGAATCGGCCGCAGGCGAATTGCGTTTTGGCGGACCCGCCGTTGTCGCGCATGGCCGTCAGACAGTGCTCCGCAGCCGCGCTTTCGATCGCTCTCACCCGGACGGCCGGGATAGGTCGCGCCTTTTTAGTCCGGACGATGAGCTTTTCAGGCCGAGCGGCCTGTCCGGCGAGACCGGCCCTGAGCCCCGGAACCAGCAAAAACCGAAAAATCCGTCGATTTCTTTCGCGCTTGGCCAACGCCTCCCGTCGCGCCCCGATTGACCAACCCCGATGCGACTCAACCCCGAGAAAGCAGAGGAGCGCGAAACGACGTCGCGATTTTCATTGAGCAAGCCGGGCGCGGTGCGCGGGATTTGGTAGATTTCAATCTAACTATATGATTTTTAGATAGTTTATCTTAAACGCCGTCGGCGGAAGATGCGGCATGCAAAGCCTTCGGCGCAACCGATCGCATCGTGCGTCCCAAAAATCCGGGCGCGAATCTATCGCGATATCGCCGTCACTGCCGCGCGCGAACGAGGGCGTCGCTACCTCGGGTGGGGATCTTGCCCAATACCGCCGCCAGCTTCCTGCGGTCGACCGGTTTGGACAAATACTCGTCCATGCCCGCATTGAGACAGGCCTCGATATCGGACGGAAAAGCGCTGGCGGTCATGGCGACGATTGGCAGCGCCGCGCGCGGCGAATTCAGCGCGCGGATGCGCCTTGTGGCTTCAAGTCCATCCATCACCGGCATCTGAACATCCATGAAGACGAGGTCGTAATCGCGCGCCTCGATCATTTGCAAAGCCTGCAGGCCGTTTTCGGCAATTTCGACTCGATGCCCGAGGCGGCGCAACAGGCCGCCAAGAACCGCCTGGTTGGCCGGCGTGTCCTCGACGATCAGGATGACGAGGGGCGGCAGGGCGGGGGCGCAGGCCGGAGAGCCGTCCTTTGGCGGCTTCGTCGCGGGATCTTCGGCGTCGAGGGTCCGGGCGATTCGGCCCGGCGTCAGCGCGCCCGCGACGGCGAATGCGAAAGCGGCCTCATTGGCCGAGTCATGAATTCCGAAGACAAACAGGGTCTTGCCGTTTTCCCTGAGCGTTCGGACCGAGGCCGCGCCCGCCTGTTCGGCCTCGACGAAGACGATCTCCGCCGCCGACGGATCGACCGATTCGAACCCGCATTGCGCGAGGACGTGTTCGGCGCAAGCACGCCCGCGTTCGGGGGCGCAGATCAAGGCGGCCTTCCGGCATTGGGTCGCGGGCGCCGCCGGGGCGCCGGCGCCTACGGGCGTCTCGAACCAGAACAGGCTGCCGCCTCCTTCCGGGCTCTCGAAATCGATCTGGCCGCCCATCGCCTCGACCATGCGCTTGCAGATCGCCAGTCCGAGGCCGGCGCCACCGTATTTGCGGGTGATGGACGCATCGACCTGGCCGAACACCTGGAACAATCGATCGCGATTGTTCGCCGCGACGCCTATGCCGGTGTCATGGACCTCGAACCGCAAACGCTCATGGGAAAGGGCGGCCAGCCGGATCAGAACCCGGCCGCTTTCGGTGAACTTGATCGCATTGCCAACGAGATTGAGCAGGATCTGGCGCAGGCGCGTCGGGTCGCCCAGGCAAGTTCCGGAAAGGTCGCCACCCAGGTCCATCTCCATGCGCAGGCCCTTGCCGGTCGCGATGGGCTCCAGAATGTCCAGAACATTCTCGACGATCGTCACCGGGGAAAACACGCGCCGTTCGATTTCGATTCGCCCCGCTTCGAGTTTGGAAAAGTCGAGTATGTCGTCGATCAGGCTGAGCAGCGCCTTGCCCGACTGGTTGATGGTATGGACGTAATGTTTCTGTTCACCCGTCAGCGTCGTGTCTTCGAGCAGCGAGATCATGCCGATCACGCCATTCATCGGCGTGCGGATTTCATGGCTCATCGTCGCCAGAAATTCCGATTTGGCGCGGCTTCCTTCCTCCGCGCGCAGCAGGCTGGCCTTCCGGTCGCGGGCCATGGTCTCGAGCTGCTCGCCTTTTTCCAGCAACTCCCGCTCCACTTCCTCGCGGCGGGCTATCTCGCGCAGCAAGGAGTCGTTGCGGTTCTGTAGCTCGAACCGGCGCCGGTTCGATTCCGCCACCGACGCCTGAAGCGCCTCGGCTTTGCGGCGCATGCGCTGAAACAGGATCGCCGCCAGCAGGACGAGCGGCGGAAAAATGCTGGCGGTGTAAAGAACGAGATTCGAGGCGATATGGCCATAGGCGGCCTTTTGCGACATCAGCGTGATCAGTTCGATCCCCGAATCCGCAATGGGTGTGCGCACCGAGAGCCAGACCTCTTTCTCGCCGGGCGCGGGGTGCGGCTCGACAATTCCCGGCGCCTGCCGCAAGCCGGCGGCCAGCGCGTCCGCGAAGGTTTGCGGCACGTTCCCGCCGGTGGGAAGGGGGCGTCCGTCCGAGGTCAAGAGAACCTCGAAAAAGCCGGAACCGGCGTCGGCCTGGATCAGATAACGCGACAACTGCGCCATCGGCGCCTGCGCGGCGATCCATCCGGCGGGACGGCCGCGAAAGAACACCGGCGCGCGCGACGTCAGAACGCCATCCGCCATGTTGAGGACGACTTCGGCGCTTTCCGGCGCGGACTTTGGCCCTGGCTGGGGAGTATCGGCGGCGGTCGCGGCTTCCGCCAGCACGGCGCCGGTTTCATCGAAAAGCGTTACGCGATCGAAAACGGCCTGGCCGCGAATCGTGATTTGCCCAAGCCTGATCCGGAAGGCTTCGGCGATGGCGTCGAGGTTGGCGCCGAGCCCATAGCGCTGCGACATGCCCAACGCCTTGTTGGCGTTGTACCCGGCAATAGGCGGGAGTTCGGCGAAGGCGCTGGCGTCCTCGCGCAAGAGCGTGAAAAAGTCGCCGACCGCCGCCGCGCGCCGTTCGCTTTCGAGCAACAGGCGCACGTCGGCCGCCGACCGGAGCTGGCGCTCGGAATTAAAGCCGATCCAAAGCAATGCCGCAGCGTAAAGGCAGAAGGCGATCGCGCCGATCAGCGGCCAACCGACATTTCGCCGGATCGACTTTCGCATTTTGCATTTCGCCTTTCGCGATTCCTAATTTGCAAAAAAGTCCGGAAGATATTTGCGAATGCCGGGATAATATTTGTCCACCAGGGCGTCATAGGAGCCGTCCGCCCTGATCTTGCGGAGGTAGTCGTCAAAGGCGTCGCGCAACCTGCCGCCGGATTGGCGGAAGGCGGCGGCCAGCTTCTGCTCTTCGGAAATTGGACCGATCACTTTGATTTTGCCCGCCCATTTTTGCAGGTCGAGCAGCGCGTCTGGCACGTCGAGCAGGGTGAATTCGGCGTCTCCGTTCAACAGGGCGGGGACCATTTCGTTCAGATTGGTGTTTTTGGTAAAGGCGCGAAGGTCGATTCCCTTGCCTTTGAGCCCGTAATTGGCGGGGTCGAGGCAGGTTTTTTCCATGACGAGGAGGCTTTTGCCGCCGATCAGCGCCTTGGTTTCGTCGATATCGCTGGCGAGCGAGCCGCTTTCCTTGATCGGCGAATAGGGCGCGTCGGCGCGGGCGACGAGCCAGACCTGCGAAGGGAAGGTCGGCTTGGAGTAGAGAACGGCCTTTTCGCGCCAGCCCAGCATGGTGAAGCCGGTCGCGATAATGTCGCCACGGATCGGAAAGTCGCCTTCGAGCGTCACTTCGTCGCCGTGACGCACGACGTTCTTGCCCAGCAGATCGCGCATGACCGAATAGAAATCGGTCTGCACGAATTTGTAAGCCACGCCCAGATCCTTGGCGAAACCCCGAGCCAGTTCAACATCGAAGCCGTCGCCGGCGCCGGTGACGAAATTGGCGTAATGAATCCCGAGGTGCCGCAGTTCGCCGCGCGCCCGAATTTCGTCGAGATCGTCTGCTCTCGCCGGCGCCGTCAAAATCGCGGCGGCGAGCAATGCCGAGGCGACGAAGAATTTGCTGATCGACATTTCTAGAAAACCTCGCATTGATCGCCCGCCGAAAGGCGGCGCCGCCGTCCGGGCCGCCAAACTCAGGACATGGTCCGTCCTCGTGGCTTGCACGCAAAATTTTTGCATTTTGCAAAACCACTCCCTTTACTAACAAGAAGCGTGCCTGAAGGTTTGTTCGCTCGAATCGACTGGAAAGAGGATGTTCCGCTCTGTTGTCTTCAAGCTTGTCCACAACACGAATAGACGACTAAACCGCAACACGCGCGGTGCGTTTCTCGATTGGCGCGGCGGTTACCGCGACGCAGACGTTGAGACCAAGGGAATCATCGGCGGCGCCGACAAAACCGCCGGAGATCGGGAGCGCTTGCCCTGCGGTGCGCGTGACGCCGACGCGAACGAGATTGGCGCCGGCGACGAGCCCATTGGTCGGATCATATTCCGTCCAGCCCGCCCCGGGCAGGTAAACACTGCACCAGGCATGGGTGCTGCCGCCGCCCTGGGTCGTCCCCGTGCTGTCGTCGTAAAGATATCCGGTGACGAAACGCGCGGCGAGGCCGAGGCTGCGCAGGGCTTCCATCATCAGCACCGCGAAATCGCGGCACGTCCCCGACCGGAGGTTCAGCGTCTCGACGGGGGTCTGCGTGCCTTCCTCGTGCCGCGCCCCATAGCGGAAATCGGCCTTGATCGCATGGGTCATCGCCGCCAGCATTTTCAATGTGTCTGTCGGTCCCTCGGTCGCGAGGAAGCGACGCGCCCAGATCTCCACCAGCCCGTCCGGATCGGGCGACTGGCGCTCGACGAGACCGGCAAGTTCCGGGATCTCTTCCGCCGCATAGGCAAAGGGGAAAAGTTCGGCCCAGGGCTCCAGCGTGCAGGCAGGCAAGGTCGCGCCGGCGGGATGATGCGTCAGGTCGAGCGTCGAGACGATGCGCAGATGCTGCGTGCGCAACGTTTCGGGCCATTCGAGAAAGCAGATCGAGTTGTTGAAAACATCATGTTTCCAGAGAATTCTGGCGGGCGCCGGATCGACGTTCAGCTTCGCGCGATGCAGGCGCAGATCATGGCTGTCGTCCGGCCGGATCATCATGCGGTGCCGGGTCAGTGCCACCGGGTTGCGGTAGGCATATTCGGTGGTGTGGACGATGCGGATGCGTGGCATTTATCTTCCTCCCCACCGCGGGCGCTGCTGGCGGCGCGAACGGATGGGTTGTTCCGGTCGGTTTTTATCCTATCACAACAAAAGCCGGATTCGTGTCGCAAGGCGTCAGGGTGGTTTCCGGCGCGACGACCGGGAGAATGTCGATGAGTCATTCTGGCGATATTCTGGCGGGCAATCTCTTCGCCGGACTTGAGCAGGAACGCGACGCGGAGGAAGTTTGCGTGCTCGCGAACCTGTCCGGCGCGCGGATCGAGCGCATCGTCTCGACCGGACAGGCGAGCCCGCCGGGTTTCTGGTACGATCAGGACGCGACCGAATGGGTTTTTCTGGTCGCGGGTTCGGCGGGTCTGCTGTTCGAGGGCGACGCGGAGCCGAAAGTGCTGGCCCCGGGCGATTACGTCGAAATCCCCGCGCATCGCCGCCATCGGGTCGCCTGGACCGATCCGGACCGGGCGACCGTCTGGCTTGCGGTGCATCTGGCGCCGGCAGGTTACGCGCCGAAATGACAGGTCCCTCGCCGGTTAAAAATTTCGTCCGTCGCCGCCTTTGCGCTAAACTACGAAGCGTTTTCACTACAGGACAGGCCGCCCGCGCATGACCATCGCCCCGATCCGTTATGTCGAACCCGTTTATCGTCCGCCAAGCGAGGCGGAATCGCTGATTCTGCCGGTGACCGACGGCTGCTCCTGGAACAAGTGTACGTTCTGCGAAATGTACACGGCGCCGCAGAAGCGCTTCCGTCCGCGCGGCGAGGAAGAGGTCTTCGACAGCATCCGGCGCTGCGGCGAGCAAATGGGCCAGAGCGTGCGTCGCGTTTTCTTGTCCGACGGCGACGCGATGACGCTTTCGGTGCGCCGTCTCGCCGCCATTCTCGAAGCCATCCGCCGCGACCTGCCCGGCGTAAGGCGGGTGTCGAGCTATTGCCTGCCGCGCAATCTGCGCAAGAAAACCGCCGCCGAATTGCGCGAACTGGCCGAGCTTGGGCTGTCGCTGGTCTATGTCGGCGCGGAATCGGGCGACGACGAAGTGCTGGCGGCGGTGGACAAGGGCGAGACCTTCGAGAGCAGCCGCGAGGCGCTGGAAAAACTGGGCGAGGCCGGGATCAAGCGCTCGGTGATGATTTTGAACGGCCTCGGCGGCCGCGCCCTGTCGCGCCAGCATGCCTTGAATTCGGCGGCGCTGATGAACGCCACACAGCCCGAATTTCTTTCGACGCTGGTGGTCAGCTTTCCACAAGGCGAGACGCGCTTCCTCGAAAAATTCCCCGGCTGGGAGCCGCTCGACGTGCCGGGCCTGATGCAGGAAATGGAACTGTTGCTTTCGGCGCTGGAACTGGAAAGGACGGTGTTTCGCAGCGACCACGCCTCGAACTGGCTGGTTCTAAGAGGGACGCTCGGGGCGGACAAGCCGCGATTGTTGCGGGAATTGCGCGCCGCCATCGCGGCGCCCGAGGCAGCCCCGCTGCGGCCGGCCTGGGCGCGCGGGCTTTAGAACCTGTTCATTCGGCGGGCGCGCCGCGCTCGGGCTTATCGGGATCGCCCTTGGGCTTCGGACGCGCGCCGGGCCGAAGCTTTTCGCGGATCGCCTGGAAGGTGACATAAAGCGGCGGGATGGCGAAAATGCCGATGAAAGACGCCAGAATCATGCCGCCGAACACGGGGGTGCCGACATTGCGCCGCGCCAGTTGCGAGGCGCCGGTGGCGACGACGAGCGGATAAAGCCCGAGGATGAAGGCGAAAGAGGTCATCATCACCGGCCGGAAGCGCAACCGCGCGCCCTCCGCCGCCGCCTCCAGCAGCGGAACGCCCTGTTCGCGTTTCTCCTTGGCGAATTCCACGATCAGAATCCCGTTCTTGGCGGCGAGGCCGATCAGCACGACCATGCCGATCTGGGCATAGAGATCGAGCGTCAGGCCCGCCAGCGCGATTGCCGCGTAGGAGCCGAGCACGCCGATGGCGACCGACAGCAGGACCGGAACCGGGATCGACCAGCTTTCGTAAAGCGCGACGAGGAACAGATAGGCGAACAGCAGCGCGAATCCGAGAATGATCGCGGTCTTGCCTTCCGCCTTCTTCTCCTGAAAAGCGGTGTCGGTCCATTCTCCGGCATAGCCCGGCGGCAGGGTGCGCGCCGCCACCGCCGCCATGGCGTTGAGCGCCTGTCCGGAGGAAACGCCGGGGGCGGGCGCGCCCTGGATCGTCACCGCGCGCAGGTTATTGTAGCGGATCAGCGCCGAGGGGCCGACGACGACCTTGGTCTCGACGAGGCTGCGCAGCGGGATCATCGCGCCATCCTTGCTGCGCACATTGATGCGGTAGATGTCGTCCAGTCTTGCGCGGTCGGCGGCCTCGGCCTGCACCTGCACCTGCCAGGTGCGTCCATAGAGGTTCATGTTGTTGACGAAATAGCCGCCGAGCGACGCCTGCAGGGCCTGGAACACATTGCTCAGGCCGACGCCGAGGATTTGCGCCTTTTCGCGGTCGATATCGAGGAAGATCGAGGGGTTGGTCGCGGAAAACGTGCTGAACACGCGGGCGAGCTGCGGGTCCTGGTTGGCCGCGACGAGCAGGCCGCGCAGGGCCTGCGCCATGGCCTTGCTGTCGCCGCCGCGCAGATCCTCCAGCACATAGGTGAATCCTCCCCCCGTGCCGAGCCCGATGACCGGCGGCGGCGCCAGCGGCAGCACATTGGCGCCCTGAATCTGCCGGAATTTTTCACCGACCCGCGCGATGACCTGCTTGGCGCCGAGCGAAGCCGCCTTGCGATGTTCGAATTCCTTGAGCGTGACGACGATGAAGGCGGCGTTGGGCTCGGAATAGGAATCGATGAAATTGAGGCCGACGACGGAGGTGACGTCCTCGACCGCGGGCTCGTCCTTGAGGATCGCCTCGGCTTGCGCGATGGCGTCGGTGGTGCGCGCCACCGAAGCGCCGCCCGGCAATTGCACGATGACGAAAAAAGCGCCCTGGTCGTCCTCCGGCAAAAACCCCGTAGGGGTGATTTTCGACAGGCCGACGATGCCGAGCATGGCGACGCCGACCATGACGAGGCCGATGACGGCGATGCGCACGAGACGGGCGACAACGGCGCCATAGGAATCGCGCACCTTGTCGATTCCGTTCATGACCCAGCCGATCGGGCCTTTCCTCGGGCCGTGATGGGGCTTGAGCAGGATGCTGCACAGGGCCGGCGACAGGGTCAGGGCGTTGATCGCCGACAACAGCATGGCGACCGCCACCGTCACCGCGAATTGGCGGAACAATTCGCCGGAAATGCCGGGAATGAAGGCGACCGGCACGAACACCGAGAGCAAGACGAGGGTGATGGCGATGATCGGCGCGGTGATTTCGGCCATCGCCTTCTTGGTCGCCTCGGCGGGCGTCAGTTCGGGATGTTCCTCCATCACGCGCTCGACATTCTCGACCACGACGATGGCGTCGTCGACGACGATGCCGATGGCCAGCACGATGGCCAGCAGCGACACCGTATTGGCCGAATAGCCGACGGCGAGCAAGGCGACGAACGTGCCGATCAGGCTGACCGGCACCGCCAGAGTCGGGATCAACGTGGCGCGCAAACTCCCCAGAAACAGAAAGACCACGAGAACCACGAGGACAAACGCCTCGATCAGCGTCTTCTGCACCTCATGGATGGTGTCGGTGACGAACAAGGTCGGGTCGTAGACCACCTTCCATTCGAGATCGTCGGGAAAGCGCTGCTGCGCCTCGGCCATCCGCCGGCGCACTTCTTCGAACGTCGAGATGGCATTGGCGCCCGGCGACTGGAAGATCGCCACCACCGAGGCCGGCCCGCCGTTGAACCTTGTGTCGCGGTCGAGATTGGCGGCGCCGAGCTCCAGCCGCGCCACGTCGCCAAGCCGCAACATCGAGCCGTCGGGATTGGAGCGGATGATGATCTCTTCGAATTCCTTGACCGTGTGGAGGCGGCCCGTCGTCTGGATGTTGAGCTGCAATTGCTGATCGTTGGAGGCCGGGCGCGCGCCGATGCGGCCGACCGCCGCCTGCACGTTCTGCGCCTTGATGGCGTCGATGATGTCGCCGGTGGTCAGGCCGAGGCCGGTCAGCCGGTCGGTGCGCACCCAGGCGCGCATGGCGTAATCCTGTGGGCCCCACAGCGAGGCGTCGCCGACGCCGGGCGTGCTCTTGATCCGGTCGATGAGGTTGATGGTGGCGTAATTCGACAGGAACAGAGGATCATGCGTGCCCTTGGGGGCAAAGACCGCGATGACGCCGAGCAGGGCGGAGGACTTGTTCTTCACCGTCACGCCCTGGCGCTGCACGTCGGGCGGCAGGCTGGCCATGGCGGTCTGGACGCGATTGTTGATATTGACGGTGTTGATGTCGGGGTTCGTGCCCAGTTCGAACGAGGCGGTGAGCGTGTAGGAGCCGTCGTCGCCGCTGACGCTCTTCATGTAGATCATCTTGTCGACGCCGACCACCTGCGCCTCGATCGGCTGGGCGATCGATTCCTCGACGACCTTGGCGTTGGCGCCGGGATAGAAGGTGGTGACGGAAACCTGCGGCGGCACAATGTCGGGATATTGGGCGATCGGAATCGCCAGCAGCGCCAGCACGCCGGCGATGGTGGTGACGATGGCGATGACGATCGCCAGCCGGGGCCGGTCGACGAAAAGCGCGGAGAACATGTTGTCAGTCTCCCACCAGCGTCTGCGGCAAGGGATTGGCGCGCACCGCGACGCCGGGGCGCACGCCCTGCAGGCCCTGCACGATCACCTGTTCGCCGCCGGAAAGTCCCTGTTCGATGACGACGCCGGCGCCGATCTCGGCGCCCACCGTGACGCGCCGGACCGCAGCCTTGCCGTCCTCGACGATGAAGACATAGACGCCTTCCTGATCGGCGATGATCGACGCCTGCGGGACGATTACTTTTTCTTCGGGCCGGTCGCTTTCCAGATTGACGCGCACCAGCTGGCCGTCGACGAGAATTTCGTCCGGATTGGGGAACGTGGCGCGCACCAGCACGGTGTCGGTCTTGCGGTCCACGGTGACATCGATGAAATCGACGGTTCCAGACTGGTCATAGGCCTGGCCGTCGGAGAAACGCAGCTGGACCTTGACCGTCTCCCGCTTTCCGCCGTTTTCTCCGGACTTGGCTGCTCCGGACTTGGCGCGCAAAAATTCGCGCTGGCTGACCGGGAAGGCGACCCGCATCGGGTCCTGGCTGACGATCGTGGTCAGGACGCCGCTGTCCGGCCCGACGACATTGCCTTTGGTGACATTGGTCTTGCCGACTTTTCCGGCAATCGGGGCGATGATGTCGGTATAGCGCAGGTTGATCTGCGCGGTCTCCAGATTGGCCAGATCGGCGGTCAGCGAGCCCTGCGACTGTTCGTCCGCCGCGCGCGCCTTGTCGCGCGCCACCACCGTGCCGCTGCCCTTGTTCATCAATTCCTGGGCGCGCTTCAGATCGATTTCCGCCAGGGTTTTCGCCGCCTTGTCGCGCTCCAGCGCGCCGCGCGCCTGTTCGACCGCCGCCTTGAACTGGTCCTTTTCGATGCTATAGAGCGGCGCGCCCTGCTTGACGTCTTCGCCTTCCCTGAAATTGACCGATTCGAGAAAGCCGGTGACGCGCGCCCGGATCTCGACCCGCTCGATGGCCTCGACGCGCCCGACGAATTCGGCGGTTTTCGCGATGGGGGCGCGTTTGGCGAGGACAATGCCGACGGGGAAGGCGGGCTGCGCCTGCTGCTGGGTGGCCGGCGCCTGCTTCTGGGCGACAGCGGGAACGGCGAGACCGCCGAAAACCAGAGCGGCGAGAATCGAGATGCGCACCGAAATCCCCCCCACCTCCAAATCTTGTCATAACCTTCCATGCTTTGCCGGCTGTTGTCCAGCATCACAAAGCCCAAGCCCGCGCTGCGGCTCTATATGGGATCCGCCGCAAGCGCTCCGACAAAGCCGGAGGGCTGCGAGGCGCCCGGCGCCCCGAGCCAATTCGCACCCTCGCTCGATGGGTGAACCGTCGATCGCTTTCCTTCGTAAAAATCAGGCGCGCTATGAGGGCCGCTTGAAAGGAAGGGAGCGCATGACCATAGCTTTCGCCGTTTCGTCGATCGGTCCCGCCGGGGTTCCGCTGGACCCCGAGGCGCGATTCGGGCTACTCATGCCGCATCGGCGGCGCGGCGATCCTTTCGGACCATCGTTTCGCGTCGATGCGAATGAGCAAACAGGTCCGAAGGAAAGCCAAGCGCTGCGGGTGAAGGTCGATAGCGTCGAAACGGGTTCGACTCCCGAAAATCTGGCGGCATGGCTGCAGGCCGTGGCGCAAAGGCAGGATCGCGACGCCTTCGCCCGCCTGCACACCTATTTCGCGCCGCGCCTCGCCGCCTGGCTGACGCGTTCCGGCATGACCCCGGCGCAGGCGGAGGACGTCGTGCAGGAAACCATGGTCTCGGTCTGGCGCAAGGCGGGACTTTACAGTCCGGCGCTTGGCGGCGCCTCCACCTGGATTTTCGTCATCGCGCGCAACCTGCGCACCGATTACCAGCGCCGCAAGGCCAATCGCGAGCTGTCGCCGCTCGAAGACTGGGATAAAATCGACGACAGTCCGACAGCGGAGGACCTCCTGCTGACCGCCGAACGCGAGACGAAGCTGCGCAGGGCCCTGTCGCAACTGAGCCGCGAACAGGCGATGGTTCTCGAACAGGCCTATTTCGCCGAGAAGCCGCAATCGGCCATCGCGCGCGACCTCGGCGTGCCGCTTGGCACTGTCAAGTCGCGGGTGCGGCTGGCGCTGGCGCGGCTCAAAACCCTGATGGAGGAAGCGCCGTGACCGCTTTCCGGCATCCAAGCGACCAAACCCTGATGCGACTCGCCGCAGGAAATCTCGGGGCGGGACCGCGCCTTGTGGTCTCCATTCATCTCGAATCCTGTCCTCATTGCCGCGACCGGGTCAAGTTGTTCGAGGCCATGGGCGGCGCGCTGCTCGAAAACCTCCCGCCGGCCCCGGTTTCGTCGTCGCAACTGGAAAGGATTTTCCTGACTATCGACGCTGGTCCCGTCCCGCCCGAAAGACGGCGATGGCGAAAACAGGCGCCCGTCCTGCCGAATGGCTTCGCCCTGCCGGCGGCGCTTGCGGGCAGCGAGATCGGCCCGTGGCGCTTCATCAACCCCAATCTACGCTGGGCGCGCGTGCGTCTGGCCGACGCGCCCGACGAACGCGTGGTGCTGCTCAAGATCGCCGCCGGTCACAAGGCGCCGGCCCATGCCCATCGCGGGCTCGAACTGACGCAGGTGCTCTACGGTCGATTCAGCGACTCGCGAGGCCTTTACGGTCCCGGCGACCTGATCGAGGCGGACGAGGAGCTTTGCGACCACGAACCCCGGGTGACCGACGGGGGAGAATGTCTGTGCATCGCCGCGGTCGAACAGCCCCTGCTCATCAATTCCCTGATGGGGCGGATGTTTCAGCCGCTGATGGGGATTTAGCCGGTTTTCGGCGCCTGTGCCGGGCCTCCTCGCCGGGAGGCCGCCCTCATGAAATTCGTTCCCTGTGCCATGGACAGGCGCGTCTCGAACCACGGGAGCCGGGCGCCCGCATTTTTCCAAAGCTTGCAAGCCCCTTGACCCTGACGCTCCTCGTCCCGCGTGCAATGGACTATAGCGCCTCAGCCGGGTCTCTCGCGCGAAGCCGGACGTGCAAACCGGCAAAGACCGCGGGATCGGGCGCGGCAGCCGGAGACGCCCGGCCGCCGCGCGGCCAATGCGGGTTTGACCGCCGCCGAAGCGGGATGTAGCAATGAAGCGGGACGCAAGGAGCTTCGCCATGGCATTGGTCGATAACAACAGCATACTGACGGGTCTGCAAAGGGCCGCCGTCGCCTTCGCGCTGACGGTCGGCCTGATCGCGGGCGCCGCCGACGCCGCGCCCATCGCGCCGGCGTCAATCCGGTCCGGACCGATCGAAGCGCCGATCGAAAAGGCCCAGGTCGTCGTCCACCATCGCCGTCCGGCTGTCCGCCACCACCATCGCCGTCCGGTCGTCGTTCATCACCATCACCATCGTCGCCCGGTGGTCGTCCATCACCACCATCGCCGCCACCAGGTTTGCTGGTGGAGCCATGGACGACGCATCTGCCGCTGGCGCTGACCGCCCCGAGCGGTTTTTTTCGATCTTGCCCGGGCCGCTGCGCGGCCCGGTTTTTCTTACACCAGCCGTCCGGCGCCATAGCCGCCCAGCGCTGCGATTCCGGTGAGAAAAGCGCCCCAGGTCATATCGACGAGGGTCAGCGCCACCGGCCAGGACTTGAGCGTCGCCTGATTGGTCAGATCGTAGACGCCATAGCCGACGAGGCCGAGCAAAAAGCCGTTCAGCAGCGCGGTCTTCCAGTCGCCCGAGGCCAAGGCGGGATTGACCGCGAAAAACACCACGCCAAAGGCATAGAGCAGATAGAAGACGATCGCCGGCGCGAGCCGGAAGTCGGTCAGCGCCATGTCGCCCATGGCCGGACGATAGAAGGCGTCGCCCATGCGGCCGAGCCAGATGAAATCCACGCCGAGAAAAACCACGAGGGTCGCGACATAGACAGCCAGGATTTTCATGCGCTCGCTCCGGTTTTTTCAAGCAGGTAGAAGCCGACGTCGGTCGCCTTTTCGCGGAAGGCGGCTTCGCAATAGCACAGGTAATAGGTCCACAGGCGCTGGAAGCGCTCATCGAAGCCCTGCGCCGCGACCTCGTCGCGGCGCGCCTCGAAACGCCGGCGCCATTCGGCCAGGGTTTTCGCATAGGACAGGCCGAAATTCTCCACGGACACGAGGCGCAGCCCGGCGCGCTCGGCCTGTTGCGCCATCGCCGTGGGGCAGGGCAGGAAGCCGCCGGGGAAAATGTGGCGCTGGATGAAGTCCGGCCGGGCGCGGTAATCGTCGAAACGCTCGTCCTCGATGGTGATGGCCTGGATCAGCGCCCGCCCACCGGATTTGAGCACCTGCGCGATCTTGCCGAAATAGGCCGGCCAATAGGCCTCTCCCACCGCCTCGATCATCTCGATGGAGACGACGCGGTCGAACTGTCCGGACACGTCGCGATAATCCTGCAGCCGCAGATCGACTTTTTCACCGGCCTCGACGCCGGCAAGGGATTTTTGCGCGAAGGCCAGTTGCGACGGCGACAGGGTGAGGCCGGTTACGCGTCCCGCTCCCGCTTCGACGAGACGCCGCGCCAAAGCGCCCCAGCCGCAACCGATTTCGAGCACATGCTCGCCGCCGCGAATTCCGAGGCTTTCGACGATGCGCGCCAGCTTGTTCTGCTGCGCGCTTTCGAGATCCGGCGTGTCCTCATGCCAGACGGCCGAGGAATAGAGCAGGGTCGGATCGAGCCAGAGCTGGAAGAATTCATTGCCGAGGTCGTAATGGCTCATGATGTTGCTGCGGCTGCCGCGCCGGGAATTGGACTTGAAACGCAGCTGCATCCGGTTGAGCAGGCGGAAGATCGGCGAGCCCGAGACGAAGGCTCCGATATGCGGCGAATTGGCGGCGGCCAGGCGCATCAGCGCGACGAGGTCGGGACTGGTCCAGTCGCCCTCGATGAAGCCTTCGGCCAGACCGACGTCGCCGCGCGAAAACAGCCGCCGCAACGCCCGGTGATGGACGATGCGCAGCGAGGCCTCCGGCCCCGGAACCGGTCCGCGCCCTTCGCAGCTTTCTCCCGACGGCAATTGCACGACCAACCGGCCGACGTGCAGGCGGCTCAGCAGCCGCCGCAGCACATGGGCGCCGGGACTGACGAGGAACCGGCCCTTTCGCGTCCGTTCCAGTGTTCGCTGCGAGGAAGAATCGAGGCTGCTCATTCGGAAAGGCCTTTGCGGATCGCATGAGGGCTGGCGGTTTTGATGAAAGTGACAGGAGCCAGAGGCGGCGGTGGCTTGGGCCGCAGCCCGATGCCCTTGCGCCAGAGCTTGAGCGCCTCCCAATGGATGCCCCCGACCACCCGCAGGGTCAAAAGGGGCACGCTGAAGAACACCCGCAGCAGATTGGCGTCGGTCAGCTCATGGCGATGGGCGCGATAATGGGTGGTGAGCAGCAGGCCGGAAAGGTCCGACACGTCGATGGCGAGGTTGAGCCGCTCGCCGGGAACCCGCAGCCGGAAGGCGTAGTCGAGCGTCATGTTCATGAAGGGCGAGACATGGAAATCCTTCGGGCAGGCCTGCCGGATTTCGTCCTCCGGGTCGCCGTCCACCGGAATCATGTAGGCGTGGCGCTCGCCGAACGTATTGTCGACTTCCCACAGCACCGCCGCCAGCTTGCCCGACCGGGCGAAGCAATAGAACACGCTGATCGGATTGAAGGCCCAGCCCAGCAGGCGCGGCATGGTGAGCAGCCAGATCGGGCCGCCGTCGGGCTCGATTCCGGCGCCGCGCATCGAGGTCTCGATCCTTTGGCGCAGTTTAGCCGAGGATTTGGGAGGCGCCGATTTGTCGCCGCGATCGGCGCGGTAGAAGGAAAACAGGTTGAAACGGTCGAGCGAAAACAGTTTCAGCCGGGCGTCGAGCTCGTCCAGACGGTCGAGATCCAGCAGCAGCGAATAGATGCGATAGGCGAGCTTGTGCTCGCGCGGCCGCAGACGGCGATGGGTGACGGCGCCGACATAAAGTGCGGGCGCGCCGAGGGACGAGAACTCCGTGGCCTTCGTCTCCGTCGTCCCCGTGTTCTTGGCGGTCGCATTTTCGGCTATCGTCGTCATGGCGTCAGCAATTTCTCCCTCGCCGCCGTTTCCGGGGCGGGGCCGATGGAAATGCGTCCGCTCTCGTTTTCGACGCGCCAGGGACGCTTCACGCCGCCGAGCTGTTCGGCGACTGCAAGCCCCGCCTGCAAGCCGTCCTCATGAAAACCGGCGCCGAAATAGGCGCCGCAATACCAGACCCGATCCTGTCCCTGCAACGACCAAAGCAATTTCTGCGCCCGCATCGCGGCGAGGTCGAACTGCGGATGGCGATAGGTCTCGCAGCGATAGACCCTCTCTTCGCGCGGCGGGCGGGCGGGATTGAGGGTGACGAAAAGTTCCGGCGCCGCGCCGAGCGGCTGCAGGCGGTTCATCCAGTAGGTGACCGATAGCGCAGGATCGGCGCCGCCCTCCGAAAGATAATTCCAGCTTGCCCAGGCGGCCTTGCGGCGCGGCATGAAAGCGGGGTCGTCGTGCAGCCATGCCTGATTGTCGGCATAGCGGAAGGCTCCGAGAATGCGGCTTTCCGCCTCGCTCGGCTGTTCCAGCAGGGCGAGCGCGTCGTCGGCATGAGCGGCGAGGACGACCTGGTCGAAACGATCGGAGCCGCCGCGCGCATCGACGACTTCGACGCCATCGGCGCGCCGCCGGATTTGCGCGACCAGCGCGCCGCGCCGGATCTCGCCGATATCCTGAGCCAGACGCTGGACATAGGTTCGGGAGCCGCCGGGAATGGTCCGCCAGACCGGCCTTCCCAAAATTTTCAACAGGCCATGATTTTCACAGAAGCGGATGAAGGAGGCGGCCGGATAATCGCCGACGCTGGCCGCCGGAGTCGACCAGATCGCGGCGGCCATCGGATAGAGATGGTCGCGGATGAAAGCCTCGCCGTAATTTCCACGCTTCAGATAATCGTCGAGGCTCATTTCGCCGAGCGAGGCGAGGTCGCGCGGCGCCGACCGGTAAAAGCGCAACAGGTCGACGATCATCGACCAGAAGCGGGTTTTCAGAATATTGGCGGGCTGAGCGAACAGTCCGCGCAAATCCTTGCCGGCATATTCGAACCCGCCCCGGTCGAGAGAAACCGCGAAGGACATTTCGGTTTCCGCCGTCTTGACGCCGATATGGGCGAACAGTGCGGTCAGATTGGGATAGGTCGGCTCGTTATAGACGATGAAGCCGGTATCGACGGGGATTGTCCGGCCCTTGGCGGCGCCCGCTCTGGCCAATACCTCGACGGTATTCGAATGGCCACCGAGGCGCGCGTCGGCCTCATAGAGAACGACATCATGGTTAGCCGACAACAGCCAGGCGCAGGCGAGGCCGGACACGCCGGAGCCGACCACCGCAATTTTCTGGCGGAGCGGGCCCGGGGGAGAAAAACGGTCCATCCAATCCTCTTGATGAAAAGCGTCGAATAGCTGTTACGTTGCCGCTGCGGCAATGGTTCACCACCCGCCGCCTTCGACGGTTGCAATCCAAAGCGTCGCCGCTTGCGTTGAAGCAATACATCATCGGAATCGCGTCATGTCTATTCCCGCCATGTCTGTTCTTGTCCCCTTTACCGCTGTTTTCATGGTTTTGGCGATGAGCCTCGCCTGGGCCGTGCGCCTCAGGACCGGAAACAGCGGCTGGATCGACGCCATCTGGTCGGCCGCCACCGGCCTCGCGAGCCTTGCCGCGATTTTTTTCCCGTCTTCCGAAACGCCTTTCGGGCGAAAACTTCTGGCGGCGACGCTCGTCCTGATCTGGTCGGGACGGCTTGCGACCCATATCGTCGCGCGCACGCGCGGCGGCGGCGACGATCCGCGCTATGCGGCGCTGGCGCGCGAATGGGGTGCGGATTTCCGCAGGCAATTGTTCATTTTTTTGCAGATTCAGGCGGCGGCGGCCCTGCCGCTGATCGTGGCGGTCGCCATCGCGGCGAGGGCGCCGCAGGCTTTTCCCGCCGCGACCGACGTCGCGGGCGCGCTCCTCGCCATCGGCGCGCTGTTCGGCGAAGGGCTCGCCGACGCCCAGTTGACGCGATTCCGCCGCACGGCGTCGCGGGGAAGCATCTGCGACATCGGACTCTGGGCCCATTCGCGCCATCCGAATTATTTTTTCGAATTTCTGTTCTGGTGCGCCTGGCCGCTGATCGCTCTCGATTTCTCGGGCGCCTATCCGTTGGGCCTGATCGCGTTTGCAGCGCCGGCGCTGATCTATGTCCTGCTGGTCCATGTCAGCGGCGTGCCGCCGCTGGAGCGCCACATGCAGGCCTCGCGCGGCGCGGCTTTCGAGGACTATTGTCGAAGGGTCAATGTGTTCTTCCCTGGGCCGGCGCGCGAGACAAAAATTTTATAGGCGTCGAAGACAGGAGTGGATTATGCTGGGAGCAATGCCGGCGGCCGCGGGACCGAACCCTTCCGCCGGGATGGACCGACAAGGAACCCGCTTCATGGAACGCCGTGCATTCCTCGCCGCCGCCGGCGCCGCCGCGTTGCTCTCGACGACCGACGCCCGCGCGCAAACCGGCGAAATGCGCATGGGAACGATGCATCCGCCAAAATACAAGGCTCTCCAGGAATTGTCCGGCCATTGCGTCGGCACAGCCAACGACTGCCTGCGCCATTGCATCGGGATGCTGGCGATGAACGATCATTCGATGACGGGATGCATCAACACCGCCTATCAGGTCGTCGTCGCCTGCGGCGCGCTTCAGGCGCTCGCTGCAGTCAATTCGCGCCAGACGCCGGCTTTCGCGAAGGCCACTGCCGAAATCTGCGCCGCCTGCCAGCGGGAATGTGAAAAATATCCCGAAGTCGCCGAGTGCAAGGCCTGCGCCGAATCCTGCAAGGCCTGCGGCGACGAATGCCGCAAGATCGGCGCATGATTCTTAGCCGAAGCAAAGCGGATGAGGGTTCTGGCGAGCCGAAGTCCGTCCCTCCGAATGAAATGCGCGCGCGGGCGCGCCGTCGGGTCGGCTCGCCCGCGCGCGACAAGCCTATCCGCCGGAATCGCGTTTCCTGATCGCGAGAATCGTCAGCGTCTTGCCGTCGACGTCGAACTCGACCCTGTCGCCGGCCTTCAGTCCTTCGAGGACCTTGGGCGGACGCGCCTGATATGCCATTTCCATGGCGCTCATCAGGCCCGGAATTTCCTCGTGGTCGATGCTGACCTCGCCGGCGCCTGCGTCAATTCCCGTGATCGCGCCGACGCCATGAAAGATTTTCGGGAGCGAGGCCTGCGGGCTCTTGTCAGCCTGCGCCAGCGCCGGCAATCCGGATGCGGCGATGAAAAGCAGCGAAAGCCCGAGAAAAGCCCGGCGTCCCGAGGGACGAATCATCCATTCCATGCGTCGGATCCCTTGCCGCGAATTGCAAAATCCAGCCGCGAACCCCATCGCACGAAGCCGGGCCTGTCGGCAACCTCGACGCAGGCCTCACGCCAGTTTGGGGGGCTAGAGCAGTCCCCGCTTGGCGTGAATCGGAATGATTTGGGGGATTCCCTTGGGCGTGGAAATGGGCGAATCTTGGTTTCCCTCTGAATCGGGAGGCGCAGGATGTCGCGAGGCTATTCCTTTGATCTGCGTGAGCGTGTGA
>NZ_CAIUXT010000200.1 GCF_903903185.1 uncultured Rhodoblastus sp. | reverse complement strand
TGTCGCCGATTGCGATCGGTCAGGACGTCAAAGTCGCAGGAGGCCCGGAAGAGCCGGGGCATCCTTGGATTATCTCAAAGATCGGTTGACCCCAATGAACCGCCGCCGTCGCATCTACGAAGGCAAGGCCAAGGTCCTCTATGAGGGCCCCGAGCCTGGCACCCTGATTCAGCATTTCAAGGACGACGCCACCGCCTTCAACGCCAAGAAACATGAAGTGATCGACGGCAAGGGCGTCCTGAACAACCGGATTTCGGAATATATTTTCCAGAATCTGAACGACATCGGCGTTCCCACCCATTTCATCCGCCGGCTCAACATGCGCGAGCAATTGATCCGCGAAGTCGAGATCATCCCGCTCGAAGTGGTCGTGCGCAATGTCGCCGCCGGCTCGCTCTCGACCCGTCTCGGCATCGAGGAGGGCTCGCAACTGCCGCGCTCGATCATCGAATTCTATTACAAGAACGACGCGCTCAACGATCCGATGGTGTCGGAAGAGCATATCACCGCTTTCGGCTGGGCGACGCCGCAGGAAATCGACGACATCATGGCCTTGGCGATAAGGGTCAACGATTTCCTCACCGGGCTGTTCCTTGGAGTCGGCATCCGTCTGGTCGATTTCAAGATGGAATGTGGCCGTCTGTGGGAAGGCGACATGATGCGCATCGTCGTGGCCGATGAAATCTCGCCCGATTCCTGCCGTCTGTGGGACATCAAGTCCAACGACAAGCTCGACAAGGACCGCTTTCGCCGCGATCTCGGCGGTCTGGTCGAAGCCTATTCCGAAGTCGCCCGCCGGCTCGGCATCATGCAGGAAAATGAAAAGCCGCATACCGGCGGCCCCAAACTGGTGCAGTGATTTCGCCGGCCAACATCGAAATCAAGCCAGCTTGAGCGATCCGCGTTCCGATTGGATCGCCCATCGCCCAGGCCGCCTAAGGGAAAGTCTCCGGAATGAAAGCCCGCGTCACCGTCACCTTGAAGACCGGCGTGCTCGATCCGCAGGGCAAGGCGATAGAGGGCGCCTTGCATTCCCTCGGCGTAGAGGGCGTCTCCTCGGTTCGGCAGGGCAAGGTGTTCGACATCGAAGTCGAGGCGTCGGACGCCGCGACGGCGAAAGTGGCGCTCGCAGCCGCCAGCGAGAAATTGCTGGCCAATATGGTCATCGAAGACTACCGCGTCGAAATCCTTTAGCCGGCGGCGGACGTCTTCAACACAGCCTAGTGTTTCAGGAGTGCGCCATGAAGGCGGCCATCGTGCTTTTCCCCGGCTCGAATCGCGAAGGCGACGCCGCCCGCGCCTTGCGCCAGGCCGGCGCCCAAACCGCCGTCGTCTGGCACGCCGACCATGACCTGCCGGCTGGAACCGATCTCGTCGTGCTGCCCGGCGGCTTCAGCTATGGCGACTATCTGCGTTGCGGCGCCATCGCCGGGCGGGCCCATATCATGGACGCCGTTCGCCGCCACGCCGCCGCCGGCGGCTATGTGCTGGGCATTTGCAACGGCTTCCAGATCCTCTGCGAGAGCGGCCTGCTGCCGGGCGTGCTGATGCGCAACCGCGACTTGCGTTTCATCTGCAAGCGTCAGCATTTGCGCGTCGAGCGCAACGATACGGCTTTTACCCGCGCCTATGCGCCGCATCAGGCGATCGACGTCGCCATCGCGCATGGCGAAGGCAATTACGAAGCGCTTGAAGAAACCATTCGAAAACTCGAAGGCGAGGGCCTCGTCGCCTTCCGCTATTGCGATGCGCGGGGGCAGGTCGGCGAGGCCTTCAATCCGAACGGCTCGACCAATCACATTGCCGGGATCTATTCGGAGAAACACAACGTGCTCGGCATGATGCCGCATCCGGAAAACCTGATCGACCCTCTGGTCGGCGGCATTGACGGACGCGGCCTGTTCGAAAGCCTGATCCGCGCCGCCTGAGCGGCGCGCCAGGGGAAAACCTCTTGAACGCACACCGTTCAGAAGCGGCAGGTCTGGCCGATGCGCGGGGAATCGGAAGGCTTGGCGAAACCGCCGAGGATCGCCGCGCCAAGGCGGCCTTCGCACGAACCCGTCGTGCGACTGTCCGATCCCGTCAGGTTGACGAAACCGTAAATCCTTTCGCCGCCGCGCCAGCCGGACTGACCGGCGTGCGTGGGATCGGCGGAGGCCGAGCCCGTCGCCAAAGCGAAAGCGCCCATCGACAGGGCGAGCGCCAAAGCGGCGCCTTTATTGTTCAGGGTCGGGACAAGAAACGAATGCTTGCTGGACATGACTAAATCCTCCAATTTCCGGCCTTTGCCGGTGAGCCGGAGCACATGCGACGGCTTCTGCGGGGATTTACGGGACGATTCGCCAGGAGTTTCACGGCGCCGCCAACAAGATCGATCGACCGGACCGGAAACCGGTCACGAACGGGAACGCCCCGCCGTTCGGCCGGCTTTCCATTCCGGGCGCTGGCGACTCCGATTCGCCGCGTCGCCTTTTTTCCCGACATTCTTGCCAATCGAGTCGCGACGTTCTAATCGGAGCGCCAAGAGTCATCTCCGTACGCCCTCTCGTTTGCGCCTTCTCTCGACGCCTCCTTTTGCGCCCTTATCACAAGGCCGGATTTTTTGACCGCTCAGAAGCTTCACGAACCGGCGATCACGCCGGACCTTGTCGCCCGCCACGGCCTCAAGCCGGACGAGTACCGACGGATTCTCGACCTGATCGGGCGCGAGCCCAGCTTCACCGAACTCGGCATTTTCTCGGCCATGTGGAACGAGCATTGCTCCTACAAGTCGTCGCGCCTGCATCTCAGGAAACTGCCGACCAAGGCCCCCTGGGTCATCCAGGGGCCGGGCGAGAATGCAGGGATCATCGACATCGGCGACGGACTCGCCTGCGCGTTCAAAATGGAAAGCCACAATCATCCCTCCTATATCGAGCCCTATCAGGGCGCGACCACCGGCGTGGGCGGAATCCTGCGCGATGTCTTCACCATGGGGGCGCGGCCCATCGCCTGCCTGAATCTGTTGCGTTTCGGCTCGGTCGATCATCCGCGCACGCGCCATCTCGTCTCCGGCGTCGTCGCCGGCATCGGCGGCTACGGCAATAGTTTCGGCGTTCCGACCGTCGGCGGCTCGACCGCCTTCCATGCGAGCTACGACGGCAATATCCTCGTCAACGCGATGGCGGTCGGTCTCGTGCGCAAGGATGAGATATTCTACGCCGCCGCGACCGGCGTCGGCCGGCCGATTGTCTATCTCGGCTCCAAGACCGGCCGCGACGGCATTCACGGCGCCACCATGGCCTCGGCGGAATTCGACGCCGACAGCGACGAGAAGCGCCCCACCGTGCAGGTCGGCGACCCCTTTTCCGAAAAGCTGCTGCTCGAAGCTTGCCTCGAAATCATGGCCAGCGGCTGCGTCGTCGCCATTCAGGACATGGGCGCCGCCGGCCTGACGTCCTCCGCCGTCGAAATGGGCGCCAAGGGCAATCTCGGCGTCGAACTCGATCTCGATCAGGTGCCCTGCCGCGAACCGGGCATGAGCGCCTATGAAATGATGCTTTCGGAAAGCCAGGAGCGCATGCTCATGGTGCTCGATCCGGCGAAGGAAGAGGAAGCCGAAGCGATTTTCCGCAAATGGGGACTGGATTTTGCGGTGATCGGCAAGACCACCGACACATTGCGCTTCGTCGTCAAGCACAAGGGCGAGACCAAGGTCGATCTGCCGATCAAGGAACTGGGCGACGAAGCCCCACTCTACGACCGCCCCCATGTGCCGACGCCCAGGCCCGAAAAACTCGACCCATTGACGCTTGCCTCCCCGCTCGCCATCGACGCGGCGCTGAAAAAACTTGTCGCCTGTCCCGATCTGGCGTCGAAACGCTGGGTCTGGGAACAATATGACCATCTCATACTCGGCAACAGCATTGTCGGCCCCGGCGGCGATGAGGCGGTTGTGCGGGTCGGCGACGGTCCGAAAGGCCTCGCGCTGACCACCGACGTCACCCCGCGCTATTGTTTCGCCGATCCGGTCGAGGGCGGCAAACAGGCGGTGGCGGAAGCCTGGCGCAACATCAACGCCGTCGGCGGGCGGCCGCTCGCGCTGACCGACAATCTCAATTTCGGCAATCCGGAGAAGCCGGAGATCATGGGGCAATTCGTCGGCTGCCTCGACGGCATCGGCGAGGCCTGCCGCGCGCTGGATTTCCCGATCGTGTCGGGCAATGTCTCGCTCTACAACGAAACGCAGGGCAAGGGCATCCTGCCGACCCCGTCGATCGGCGGCGTCGGCCTCGTCGATGACGTAGCGAAATGCGTTGGCGTCGCCTTCCGGGCGCCGGGCGAAAAAATTCTGCTGGTCGGCGAGACCGAAGGCTGGCTCGGCCAGTCGATCTATCTGCGCGAGATTCTGGGCTTTGAGCAGGGCGCGCCGCCCCCGGTCGATTTGGCGCACGAAAAATCGCACGGCGAATTCGTGCGGGATTTGATCGCCAAGGGACTCGTCACCGCTGCCCACGACCTGTCGGATGGCGGCCTCGCCATCGCGCTCGCCGAAATGGCCATGGCGGGCGGGATCGGCGCGACGGTCGCGGCGCCCGGCGCCGATTCCGCCGCGATCTGGTTCGGCGAGGACCAGGGGCGCTATCTTCTCGCCGCGCGAGCGGAACAGGCGTCGGAAATTGTCGCCAGGGCCGCCGAAGCGGGGGTCGCCGTCGCGATCCTCGGCGAAACCGGCGGCGAGACCTTGCGCCTCGGCGCGCATCCGCCTGTGCTGGTGCGGGAATTGCTTGACGCGCACGAAAACTGGATGCCAGCCTATATGGCCGGCGGCGGCAAGATCGCGATGCTCTGATCGAGGGCCAGCCCTCCCCTAATTCAAGGAAATCCCCATGCCTATGCCAGCCAGCGAAATCGAACGCCTGATCAAGGCCGCCCTGCCGGATGCCGAAGTTTTCATCACCGATCTGGCCGGCGACGGCGACCATTACCGCGCCCAGGTGATTTCCGAGGCTTTCCGGGGCAAGAGCCGCGTTCAGCAGCATCAACTGGTCTATGCGTCGCTCGGCGGCCAGGTCGGCGGCGCGCTGCATGCGCTGGCGCTCGAAACGGCGACGCCGGAAACGGCTTGAAACGGGACCTTTCACGGCTTACCTTTATGGCGTCGCGGAGCCTTGAACTCCGTTCGAAAGGAACCAGCCATGTCGGATACACAAACTTTGACCGCCATCGACCGCATCAAGCAGGATGTCGCCGCTCATGACGTCGTCCTGTTCATGAAGGGCACGCCGAATTTCCCGCAGTGCGGTTTTTCCGGCCAGGTCGTGAAAATCCTCGACTTCCTCGAGACGCCCTATAAGGGCGTGAACGTGCTCGAAGACGCCGAAATCCGCGAAGGCATCAAGCAATACGCCAACTGGCCGACCATTCCGCAGCTCTACGTCAAGGGCGAATTCGTCGGCGGCTGCGATATCGTACGCGAAATGTTCCAGTCGGGCGAATTGGCCAGCTTGTTCAAAACCGCCGGCGTTCCGGTCAAGGACCCGCAACAGAGCTGAGCTTTCACTGCTGCGTCGCCGCCTTGATCAAAGCCAGGGCGTCGGCGCCGTCCCATTTGGCCGGCCCGGCGAGTACGCCGAGCGCGCAGCCGTCGCGGCCGAGCAGAAAGCTCGTCGGCAAGCCCACCACTTTGCCGCTTTGCTGAAGGGTCTGAAACGCCTTAGCCGAGGAATCGGAGAAGAATGTCAGGTTCTTGACGCCGATTTCCTGCAGGAAGCCCTTGGGCCGCTCCAGCCGCGCGGTGTCGATGTTGACGGCGACGACCGAAAAGTCTTTGTCGCCGGCGATACCCTGCAAACGGTCCAGCGCCGGCATTTCCTCGCGGCAGGGGACGCACCAGGTCGCCCAAAGATTCAGCAGCACGATTTTGCCCCTGAACGAGGCGAGATCGACCGGCTTGCCGTCCCGGGCAAAACCGAGCGCCGGCATGAGTTTGGGCTGGGCGTCAATGGCGAGAGCGGCGATGTCGCCTTTGGCCAGCGGCGCCAGTTGCGGCGCGAGCGCGGCGGAGGCGGCGCATTCTCCCGTTCCGCCCGAGGCGGCTTCCTTGCCCCCGCCCCCGTTCATCCCGTATAGGACGAACCACAAGACCGCCACGACAGCGACGGCCGCGAACGCCAACGGGGGCAGGATCAGCCGCCGGGCTATGGCGCGCATCTGCTCGGGACTTGCTGTCGGCGGCGAATCGGGCGCGTCATTCATTTTGGCCTCGGCTTCAGGAACGCTCATGAGCAATCAGATGTGGGGAGGACGCTTCGCCAGCGGCCCCGATGCGATCATGGAGGAGATCAACGCCTCCATCGGCTTCGATTTTCGCCTGTGGCGCCAAGACATAGCCGGGTCCCGGGCGCATGTCGCCATGCTGGCCCAGGCCGGGATCGTCAGCGAGGCCGACGCTGGCGCGATCCTCGAAGGTTTAGACGAGGTCGCGCGCGAAATCGAGAGCGGAAAATTCTCCTTTTCGCGCGCGCTCGAAGACATTCACATGAACATCGAATCGCGGCTCGCGGAATTGATCGGCCCCGCGGCGGGGCGCCTCCATACCGCCCGCTCGCGCAACGACCAGGTCGCGCTCGACTTCAAACTCTGGGTGCGCGACACCATCGACGACCTCGACGTCCAGCTCGCGGACCTGCAACAGGCGCTGGTCGACAAGGCGCAGGAATATGCGGGAGCGGTCATGCCGGGCTTCACCCATCTGCAATCGGCGCAGCCGGTGACGTTCGGCCATCATCTCCTCGCCTATGTCGAAATGATCTCGCGCGATCGCGGGCGTTTTCGGGACGCGCGCGGGCGGCTCAACGAATGTCCGCTCGGCGCGGCGGCTCTTGCCGGCACGTCCTTTCCGATCGACCGCGACGCCACGGCGCGGGCGCTCGGCTTCGACCGGCCGACCGCCAATTCGCTCGACAGCGTCTCGGACCGCGATTTCGTGCTCGAAACCCTTGCCGCCGCCGCCATCGCCGCCACCCATTTGTCGCGCTTCGCCGAGGAAATCGTGTTGTGGACGACGCCGCAATTCGGCTTCGTCGCCCTGTCGGACAAATTCACGACGGGGTCCTCGATCATGCCGCAAAAACGCAATCCCGACGCGGCGGAACTGGTGCGGGGCAAATCGGGCCGGATCATCGGCGACCTCGCAGCCATGCTGATCGTCATGAAGGGCCTGCCGCTGGCCTATTCCAAGGACATGCAGGAAGACAAGGAAGGCTGTTTCGATTCGCTGCAATCATTGTCGCTTTGCGTTGCGGCCATGGCCGGCATGGTCCGCGACATGACGCCGCGCGTCGAGCGGATGAAGGCTGCGGCGGGCTCGGGCTATGCCACCGCCACCGATCTCGCCGACTGGCTGGTGCGGGCGCTTGGCCTGCCCTTTCGTCGGGCCCATCACGTCACCGGGCAAATCGTCGCCATGGCCGCCGAAGCCGGGCTGGAGCTGGAGCAATTGACGCTGGCGCAGCTGCAAGCGATCGAACCGGCGATCGGGGTCGAAGTGTTCGAGGCTCTCGGCGTCGAGAACTCGGTGCGCAGCCGCACCAGCTATGGCGGCGCCGCGCCGGAAAATGTGCGGCTTCAGGCGCGCGCCTGGGCGCAAAGACTCGCCGGCGAAAAGAAGGACTGACCCTTAAACTTGTTTCGTCATGGGCCTTGCGTTCGGCTATAGTCCGCGCCATCCGCGCGCCTTTTTTCGGAGACGGGCCTGTTGACCTGCCATTCCATCCTCAAGACAGCTCTATTGGCCGGGGCCTTGTCGGGCGCCCTGCTGCTCGACGGCTGCGGCCGGCGTGGTCCGCCGATTCCACTCGATCCCGCCATCGAGAAAAAATCGCAGGCCGCGCCCGATTCGCCGGAACAGATCCACTCGACGGCCAATTCGCAAGCGCCCCTGCCGCATGGGCTTGACGATAATTCTCTCAAGGTCGGCGCGCCGAAACGCCCCACGCCTTTCGATTTCCTGCTTTAAGGTTCGGCATGCATCACTTTCATTATGACCACGGCGTGCTCCACGCCGAGGGCGTCGCCTTGCCGGGACTGGCGCGGCAGGTCGAAACGCCGTTCTACTGCTACAGCGCGGCGACGATCCGGCGCCATTTCACGGTGTTTTCGCAGGCCATGAGCGATCTCGACGCCATGGTCTGCTATGCGATGAAAGCCAATTCCAACCAGGCTGTGCTGACCCTGCTGGCCAAACTCGGCGCGGGCATGGACGAGGTGTCGGAAGGCGAATTGCGCCGCGCCATCGCCGTAGGCGTACCCGGCGCGCGCATCACTTTTTCGGGCGTCGGCAAAACCGAACGCGAAATCGCGCTGGCGCTCGACCACGGCATCTTCTGCTTCAATGTCGAATCCGAGCCGGAACTGGAGCTGATTTCCCGGATTTCATTTTCGCGCGGCCAGAGGGCGGACATAGCACTGCGGGTCAACCCCGACGTGGACGCGAAAACCCATGCGAAAATTTCGACCGGCAAGTCGGAAAACAAATTCGGCATTCCGATTTCCATTGCCCGCGGGGTTTACGCGAAGGCGGCGACGCTGCCCGGCGTCAACATCGCCGGCGTCGATATGCATATCGGCTCGCAGATCACCGATCTCGCGCCATTCGACCACGCCTTCGCCCTGCTCGCCGGTTTCGTGCGGCAGTTGCGCGCCGACGGCCACGCCATCGCCCATCTCGATCTTGGCGGCGGTCTCGGCATTCCCTATTCCGACCGCGAAAACCCGGAAAGCTATCGGCCCGAACTCTATGCGCAGGTCGTGCGCCGCCACATCGCGCCGCTCGGCGCACGGCTGGTGTTCGAGCCGGGACGGCTCATCGTCGGCAATGCCGGCGTGCTGGTGACCAGGGTTCTTTACGTCAAGCGCGGCGCGGCGAAAAACTTCGTCATCGTCTATGCGTCGATGAACGTTCTGGTGCGGCCGACGCTCTAC
>NZ_CAIUXT010000199.1 GCF_903903185.1 uncultured Rhodoblastus sp. | reverse complement strand
TCCATCCCCCCGATCTCTCCAGCGCGTTCATCAAAGTAAAGTTCATCAGGCGGTGAAAAAGCTGGTCGATGACGTGCGCCCCAAGACCGACGGCATCGGAAAAGGGCGAAAAAGCGAACCGTCGTGAATTGGACGGGCTAGAGCCGTGGGAGGAGTGGTCAACGATGCCGGATATCGACTGGAGAGGCTTTCGGACGCCATGGATTCACACGATAGACGACGATCTATTCAATGAGCCGTCACCGCCGCCAAGCGCAGATCGCCTCAGCCTTGAGCCTGATTATTACCAGGACGAATGGGGCGAAGAAGTCGAACTTGAGCGGCCAATCGCCCTGCCCCTGGATGACGCCGCCGCCTTGCAGTTGACGCTGCTTACCGACAGTGCCTGGAAGAAGTTGGTAACTGCAAGGGCGACCGATCTCTTCGAGACGCCGATCGCACACTTCCTTGTTCGCGCGTTTCTCGCAGACGGCATGGATGAGGTCATGGCGCACATGACCGCGATCGAGGCCGCCGTCGGCCTTGAGATGGACCATAGATGGGAACTCCGCCCAAAGCCCCATGCCCACAAAAGCGTGAAGTCGACACAACGGGTCGCGGCGCGAGTCGCTGCACTCCTAACGGATTGCACAAGCGTAAAAGATTACAACGACCTCTTCGAACTGCGCTGCACATTCGTCCATGGACGCGCCGGGATCCAAAAGGTCTCGACAGAGCGGCGTATCATGGCGCGCAGTTTAGCCCGCAAGGTCGCGCGCCGCTTGGTCGATGTCGCCGTACAGGCGAACCGCCCACGCACAGACGTGCTGAACGATCTCCTCAATGAGGGCCTGCAATATCTACATAAGCCAAAAAATTAAGGTAATCTATTTTAATACAGAATTGAGATAAATGCTAGAAAGTCGCGTTTAATAAAAATTAGCGGCTTATCCCCTTGGCTAAGGTCCGCCTACAGGTAGCGTGAAACGCTTGACAACCGCGACCAACGTTCTATCTTTGTTCTCATGTCGAGCCGCTGGAAACACGATCGCCCCATGTCTCGAACCGCCTTCGCCGCGCGGTTTCCAGACAACGCGGCCTGCGCCCGCCACCTCTATGAAAAGCGCTGGCCGAACGGGTTCGTCTGCCCAAAATGCCACGGCGCGAAAGCCTGGGCGCTTGACTCTAAACCGTTCACCTTTGAATACGCCGCCTGCGGTCGCCAAACCTCCGTCATCGCCGGCACCATCTTCCATCGCAGCCATCTCTCGCTGCTGACCTGGTTTCAGGCGATCTACGCGATCGCCAGCCATTCCAACGGCATCTCAGCGCTGCAGTTGCAAGCGCAACTTGACCTCGGCTCCTACAAGACTGCCTGGCTGATGCTGCAAAAGCTTCGCCGCGCCATGGTCGATCCGGACCGAAGCTTCCTGGAAGACATCGTCGAAGTCGACGAAAGCGACATCCCCTATCGCACCAAAACCGACCCGATCGCCGGCGGCCAAGGCCGCAGCGCCGTCGGAAAGTTGCATTTTATCGGCGCGATCGAGCTCTCGCCGGAAGGCCATCCCCGGCGAATCCTCCTTGCGCCGTTGGAGAATTTCTCCGCGACCAGCATCGGCGCCTTCGTCGCCGGCGCGGTCGCGCCCGGCACGACGATCCTCAGCGACGGATTCTCGGCTTACAAAAGCCTCAAAGCCTACAACCATCAGCCTAAAGTCGTCGGCAAAATGGCCGCACATATCGTCTTGCCGTGGGTCCACCGCGTCTTCGCCAATTTCAAACGCTGGGCGCTCGGAACCTATCACGGGGTCCGCAAGCTCCATCTGCGCCGTTATCTCGACGAATTCGTCTTCCGCTGGAACCGCCGACGCCACATGAAATCGTCGTTCGACATGCTCCTCAATATTGCCGCTAGCCTACCTCATGCCGGATACCGCGACTTCGTCAATCAAGTAGTTTGACTAAACTAAGCTAGCCACATCAAAATGCAACCTGTAACCTATTTACTTTATTGCCTCATCCACATCGCGCCACCTCAATGTCGAATGCGAAGTCACCAATTTTCTCGACATAACCAAAAGCCTCACCCAAAAGCTCGTTTGCCAACGGATCTTTCAGCGGATAACGCTTAAGTTGCCTGCGTAAAGCAGTAATTTGATCCGGCCTAATGCAGAAAATCTCACCAAGCCCATTATGATTAACTGAAATATCATTCGAAAAATGCTTCCGGTGTCGTTCGTCCACATCGTCATAAATAGAACGATGAAGGCAAAATGGGTCCAAATGCCGACTCCCCCAACGCTTGATAGGTTCTTCTATCCGTTTCACGGCACGATCATAGTCATTAACAAGTCTGAACGCGATACGATCCCAATCATCGACAAGCGCCAATGGCAGAGACACGCGGAGTGGCGACCCGTCACTACCACGCACAATGCGAGGACGACCCATCGAATCCTTCTGCGTCCTATCCACCTTCGGATAACCATTACGATATCGATCTCGCCACTCGGCAAGCGCCGTTGCTTCTTCAAAAATCTCACAGAAGCCAACTTTTAACAGGTAAATTTGTCGATGCTCAGAAGCCATCGATTGACGATTTAGCTTGGCGCTGAACCCTAAATAAATATGAAATTGACGCATGACTGACGCTCAATAAAATAAGTCAAAATCATTACTTTAATGATCTTAAACCTTCTTAAAACCCGGAAAAGACATGAAAACGCCAGCCTCAGCGCACCTCCTGCCAGAAATCGCTCTTCCCTACGCGTATAACGAGCTAAGCCCATATTGCCAAGGGGTAGTCTGCGAAGGGCGCGGATTCGACTTCTCAATCGACGTGCTGATCCGCACACCAAAAGACCGGGACAGTGAATACCTCGGCCTTGTACTCGCAAGCGACACCGAATGCGCGGCGCGAACCGTACTCGCAATCGCCCGCAACCTTCATCCGTTCAACCAGTTAGTCAACCAGCCTACCGCCGAAGTCGCCGTCACCACCGAAGATCTCGATGCGCTGGCTGCGGTGCTTACGCAAGACACAACCTTCTCCTCGACACAGGAAGGTAAGAAAACCATTGCCGTCGTAGAACTACGGGCCGACCGACTGCGTGCCCATGCGCCAAGCGTGAAAAGCACGCTCCGCCTCACCTGGCAACCCACACAATATCGCGTAACGCGCGACAACCTCCCTGCTTTTCTGCCTAAAACATCGTAAGCACGACTTAAGCACTAAGACTCCATCGCATCAAAGCCAGCCGCTTGTAACTGCGTCGCCTATCCACATCGAAGTCCGAAGCCCAGAAAACTCGGCTAAAACAGAAGGAGTATGTAACTTCAAGCGGAATGCTCACCCGTACCCATCAATCTGCATGCCTCAAACGCCAGCGAATCGCTGGATTTGTCAATCTAACCACCAATCGATATAATGGTGTTCAATCCTACAAACCTACCAAAAGCGGAAACCTAGCCATGCGAAGCACCCAGCAATTCAGCGTGACATTGCCAGACGAAATGGCAAAAATGGTCAAGGCAAAGGTCTCTTCCGGCGAATACGCCAGCGAAAGCGAAGTTATCCGCGATGGCCTCCGCGCGTTGCGCGCGCGAGACAAGGCGATCGAAAACTGGTTACGCCAAGAAGTCCTGCCGGCAATTGACGCCATAAAGACTGATCCGTCGCGAGGTAAATCGATTGCTGACGTGCGCGCCTCCCTGGCAGCTGAACACAAACAAGCGACGAAAGATCGCTGACAATGCCCTATCACGTCATCTTTACGCCAGAAGCGAACGCCCATCTTGTTGGCATCTATCGACATATCGCCACCAAAGCCTCCCCGACGATCGCTGAGCACTTCACCACAGCGATCATCGATTATTGCGAGGGATTCACCACTTTTCCGCATCGCGGCACAAAACGTGATGATTTGCGGTCAGGATTGCGAACCATCGGATTTCGTCGCTGCGTCACGGTCGCCTTCACAGTCGAACTCGACAGAGTGACTATCATCGGCGTATTCTACGGTGGTCAAAATTACGAGGAAACTCTCCAAATTGACGACTAAATTGCGGTAAGCAGACCAGAACTCCAAAGAAGGGCAAACTAAATACACACATCTCAATTCCTAGCCCTTGAGAAATCATAACGCGACACCCGCGCCATGCTGCCGTCGGCACCACAGCAAATCAAAATTATCTTCAAACCAGCAATCATTCAAAACACAAGCGTCTTACTACATATAGATTAGCCTTACCCAACGGGATAAGCCGCAAAAATTATACCGAAAACTAATCACCTTGAAAAATAGACTGGTCACGGGATTTCAAAATCTCGTATCCAAGAAATGATCGCCAACCGCGTCCGTGAATCCAAATAATTTTTTCCACGCTAAATTTCTTGCCGGCGATGACCGACCATGCCACACTGGATTATCCAGCGCGCCAGCTATCAAGAGGTTTAGAACTCTATGACGCGATCAAAGGAGCCGGAATCGAAAAAAGGCGGAACCCGCGTTCGTCCAGACGGGCGACGCTCTCTTCTCGTTTATCTCGATACCGAGTTGATCAAGGAACTTAAAAAGGCGGCGTTGGATGATGAGAGGAATGCTTATGAAATCGTCGAAGCGGCAACAAGAGATTGGCTTGTTCGCCGCGACAAAAAAAGGCGTTCGACATAACGTTCTCATTGGCCAGAATTAATTTTTCCACGGGAAATGAAGATGCTGCAAACCGTCCGCGACGCCTGCCAGTTCGACCCCCAGGCAATCAACTACGCCCTCAGCGACCAAATCGAGAGTCTTGACGACCTCGTTGGCCATGACGCCGTCGCGGCAGAGGCGTTCTTCAAGAAGACCTACGTGACCGGCGGCATGTCGACGCTCCTGCGGCAGGGGCTCCAACGCCTCGCCGGAGCCTCCGGTCAAGCCGTCTTCGAACTCAAGCAGTCGATGGGCGGCGGCAAGACGCACTCCATGCTGGCCCTCGGCTACCTCGCCGCGAATCCAGACCTGACCAAACTCATCTCGAAAGAGATCGTAAAGGACTTCAACCCAGCCAAGGCGCGAGTTGTGGCGCTTTCCGGGCGATCCATCTCCCGCGACAAGCACCTGTGGGGCGATATCGCCGAACAACTCGGAAAAGCCGACAAGTTCCTCGAATTCTACAAGGGCAGCCCTAAGGCGCCGAACGAGAAAGACTGGGTAGAGTTGATCGGCGACAAGCCGACACTGATCCTGCTGGACGAGTTGCCGCCCTATTTCGGCTACGGCGTCACGCAGCCAGTGGGCGGTGGAAACCTCGCGGACGTCACCGTTTACGCCGTCTCCAACCTTCTGTCGGCGGCCTTGAAGCTCAAGCGGCTATGCGTGGTCATATCCAACCTGTCTGGAAGCTACCACGACGCGTCGAAAACGATCGCCTCGCTTATCCACAAGGCTGTCGGCAACCTTCAGCAAGAAGCCGGACGTCAGGCCAAGAGCATCACGCCGGTCGAACTCGGCTCCGACGAAATCTACCACATTCTGCGAAAGCGCCTCTTGGTTGCCGAACCGGACGAATCGGTCGTCGATTCAGCCGCGACCGCCTTTTCCGAAGCCATTTCCGACGCGGTAAAATCAAAGACCGTCGCGAAATCGGCCGAGCAAATCGCCGGCGAAATCGTCGCAGCGTATCCTTTTCATCCGTCCTTCAAGCACATCTTGGCCCTATTCAAGGACAATGAAAAATTCCGGCAGACGCGCGGTCTGATGACACTCGCGGCCATGATGGTCCGCTCGGTTCAGGCCCGGCCGCTCAACGACGTCTACCTTGTCGGATGCCAACACATCGATCTGGCACAAGCCGACATCCGCGACGGGCTGACGAACATCTACGACTTGTCGAGCGCCATCGCACACGACATCGCCGGCACCGAAAGCAATCGCGGTCACGCCCAGATCATCGACGACCAGATGGGAGGCGACGCCGCCAGCCAAGTCGCGCGTCTTATCCTCATGGCATCGCTCCCCGAGGCCAGCGGCGCGGTCAAGGGCCTCACCAAACTCCAAATCATCGAAAACCTCGTCGCTCCGCACCGATCCCCCATCGAGTTCGACGACGCCTTCGAGAAGCTTCGCGCCGAATGCTGGTATCTCCACCGCGGCGAAAACGATGCGTGGGTTTTCGCGCGTAACGAGAACCTGCGGAAAAAGATTGAAAAATACGCTGACGGGGCGCCGCAGCCCAAGATCGACGCCGAAATGCAGCGCCGCTTGCTCGCTGTGTTCGAGCCACGCCGCAAGGTTGCCTATTCGGAGATTTTAGCGCTACCGAAGATCGAGGACATCAAGACGAGCGGCGGGCGCTTGCTTCTGGTCCTGAGCCCCGACAAAAAAGTTCCTCCCGAGGACGCCAAGCGTCTTTTCGATGCTGTCGTCCAGAAGAACAATTTTTGCATCCTCACCGGAGATGGCAGCGACCTGGCAAAACTCGAGGACCGGATCCGCCGGATATGGGCGGTCGCCAAGGTCAAAGAAGAGGATGGTGGCGACAAGTCGCCCAATGTCACCGAGTTGAACGAGGAGGCCGAACAGGCCGAATTCGAGTTCAATTCAACGCTGACCAGCCTGTTCAACCGGCTTTATTATCCCGGAAAGCACCCGAAGGATGGCGAAGGCCTGCTTTCCGTCGCCATCAAGATGACGCCAACCAAGGCCAAGGATGGCAAATCGAACTCTATTGACGGAGAAACCGCGGTCGAAGAGGCTTTAGCCTCGACAAGTGCGTCGAAGCTCTATCGAGAAATCAACGACGCCAATGCCGACGCTCTGCGCACGCGAGCTGAACAGATGCTGTGGATCGCCAGCGGCGACCGCCGTGCCCGTTGGAAAGACATCGAGGAGCAGGCGATCTGCAACGTGCGCTGGCCCTGGCTACCGCTGAAAGGGCTCGACGACATTCGCAGGCGCGCGGTCAAGACGGGAGACTGGCGCGACAATGGCGACGGCTACGTCGAAAAGGGGCCGTTCCCGCCAGCCAAAACATCGGTCAGAGCCGTCACCCGCTCCCGCGACGACGATACCGGCTTAGCTACGATTGACCTGACGCCGATCAATGGCGGCGACAAGGTCCGCATTCACTATTCGCAAGCCGAAGACGTATCGGCGGCGTCGCCGGTCGTTCCCGACCTCACGTTCGAAAGTGGGGACACCGTCCTGTGGTTTCTCGCAATCGATCCAGAGGGCAAACATGAAACGGGCTCCGCCGAGAAGTGGACCAACACGCTGACCATCACCCATGATCCTAAGGAAATCATGGGCAAGCGCAGCGTCGCGCTGTCCGTGAAGCCGCGCGGCGAAATCCGCTGGAATATCGACGGCACCAACGTCAAAGAAGGCGCGATCTATGCCGGGCCGATCGAAATTCCTGGCGCGGCCGAGACCACAATTTACGTTTACGCCGAGGACGCTGGCGTCTCGGCTTCAAAGAATTTCACAATTCATCCGGTGACCGGCGGCAAGGCTACGATCGATCCCGCCAAGGCCGCAACGGTCGCCAAGAAAACGAAACTTGCCACTACGGCCGACACCTTCGTTACGATCCGGGCCGGCAAAAAAACCAAGGCTGTCTTCGGCAATGGTGTGGTCGTTACCGTCGGCAAGGGCGACAAAAACGCCACGACGCGCTTTGGACCCGGCACTTCCCTAACGCCCGAGGCGGTTGAAGAGTTCATCGCCGCGGCGCGAACGGCAATTGGCGAAGAAGCCGCCGACGTCGAATTCACCTTCGGAGAGTTCAGGTTCGGCAGCGGCGCCGAACTCACGGAGTTCCTCGAAGAAACATCCAACCAGATCACGGTCGCCCCGGAAGAGGTCCAGCAGTGAGCGAAAAAAAGACGATAGGCTTTGGCGCGCCGAACGAGTTGGATCCCCACCATTTTACGGTGGAGATTCCGGCTGCGCGAACGGAGCCCGTCGTCATCACCGAGCATTTCGGATTGCGGGGCGGGTCGAACGGCCTGCCTGACTCCGTCATTCGCTGCCTATTGCCGCGCGCCGCGTGGAGCGGTATCGCCGAGGAAGCCAAACGCGTTCTGAATGAACGGCTCAAGGAAAAGAAGCTGCACTCCAGCCGATGGGCGAGCGGAACGAACAAGGTCGAGCGCCTGTTGGGGCGGGAACTTTGCATTCTCGCATGGGGAGTCGAGGCGGCGCCGAAGGAATCGATCCCAAACGCGCTGCGCAACTGGGTCGGACTGCGTCCGGATGAACGCTGGTGGCTGTTTTCGATGGCTGCGTCGATGACGGGCGGTGCCGAAGACACCGAGATCGGCTGGCGAAAGGCCATAAGGATCGCCCTGACGGAAAACCCGACCGGCGAGGAAGTCGCCGGGATGCGGGGGAAAAAACCGAAGGCTAAGGAGGAGCGTCCGCCGCTCCCGGACTTGTTTGACAAATGAATGGAAAAGGCATGGACGCCGCGGCTCCTAAAACATCGGTGAGGCCGTTCTCGCTGAAGGACGCGCCATCGTTAATCGAGCGTGTCTGGCCGGCGCAGAAAATTTCCGTGGAGACGAAGCGCGAATTCGACGCGCATGGCGCACAGACGCTGACGCCGCTGGGGTCTTATTGGAAGGGGCGGAAGCGCTTGGTGTATGTCCGTGCTTGCGTACTTGGCGCCCTGCTGCCCGCGACGGAATACCCGGAACGTGATCTCGAAATTTTCGAACAACTTATGGCGATCGACGATCGTGCGTTTCTGGCGCGCGAGACCAAGGCCAAGCCATCTGACATTGCCCGCCTCGCGATCGCCGCTGGAGCCCTGCGCGAAGAGGACTTGGCAACGTTTTTCTCCGTTCGTCGCGTTGAAGAACCCACTCAGGAGGACTTTTCCGCAGCGCTGTCAGGCGGGCGCCTCGATTGGAGTTGCCCCCAAGAAGATCAAGAGCGACTTCGTCTGGCCGCCTATTCCTGCTGGAGTTATCTGGATAAGGTGTCTCGGTGCCTTCGTCCGGAAGAGCTTCCCGAATCCGCCTATGATGGAATTTGGGCGGACGTGAACGACCATCTTGGGACATCGGCCCTGTCGATGACGGAACTGGTCGAACAACTGGGCATAATGCGATTTGGGCACAGACCGAAGGTAGGCGACACTTTTTGCGGGGCCGGTTCTATCCCATTCGAGGCGGCAAGGGTTGGCTGTGACGTATATGCGTCTGACCTGAATCCAATCGCGTGCATGCTGACGTGGGGTGCGCTTCATTTGATCGGTGGCGGGGATCTCGTGAAGGCGCAGTTGGAGGCTGCGCAAAAGCGTGTTGGCGATGCGGTTGATCGACGTATCGTTGATCTGGAAATCGAGCACGATGAACAGGGCAATCGTGCAAAGGCTTATCTTTATTGCGTCGAAGCGCGGTGTCCCACCACCGAATGGCTCGTCCCTCTGCTGCCGTCTCTAATAATTAGCAGGATACGTAAAACGATCGCACGACTGGTTCCAAATGCATCGCAAAAACGGTTCGAGATCGAAGTCATATCGAATGTTTCGGCGGTTGAACTGGAAGCCGCCAAAAAAGGCACTGTCCAAGGAGGTGCATTAATTTACGCGCTTGGCGAAGAGACTTATCGCACATCGATCTCATCAATCAGAGGTGACTATCGTTTAGCCAATGGGGAAACACGAAACATTCTGAGGCGCTGGGAAAAATCCGACATCATCCCTCGGGAAAATGACGTCTTTGGTGAGCGCCTGTACTGCATCCAATGGATTACAAAAAAAACTCTTGGAAAAGGCCGCCAAGACACGTTTTTTGCCGCGCCCAAACCGGCTGATTTTGTACGCGAAGCGGAGGTCAATAGATTCGTCGAAGAGAGGCTTCATTCTTGGCAGGCTGATGGGTTCGTTCCCGATATGAAAATCGAGCCAGGAGCCAACACCACACAGCCGATCTGGGAGCGAGGGTGGAGCCACTGGCACCATCTGTATGCGCCGCGTCAGCTTCTTATCGCGGGATTCCTAGCGGAAGAAATTGCTAAAATTTCGGACGAAAATATTCGTGGCTGTTTGTCATTTGACCGCACCTTTGTAGCTCATAACTCATCTCGTTTATCGCAATGGCTTCCAGGAACTCCGGGGCGAGATGGGAGAGCCCCGTCCGCAGACACGGTGAAGCACGTGTTTTACAATCAAGCCCTAAATACGTTTTATAATTTTGGATGTCGTGGCTTCGCTATGGTTCGGCCTGAGGTCGGTTATTTTAAATATAAAGACATTCAAGGTATCGGAACCATCGAAACAAAACCAGCAAATAAGCTTACAGATGACGCTGACATTTTCATAACTGATCCACCATACGCCGACGCGGTGAATTATCATGAAATCACGGAATTTTTCATCGCATGGCTTCGAAAAAACCCACCCTCTCCATTTGCCGATTGGGTGTGGGATTCCCGCCGACCTCTCGCGATTAAAGGAGACGGTGAGGACTTCAGAAATGCAATGGTTACTGCATACGGCAACATGACCGATCATATGCCTGCTAACGGCCTCCAGATTGTCATGTTTACACACAAAGACGCTTCGGTATGGGCTGACATGGCCCAAATATTCTGGGGATCAGGCTTGCAAGTTATGGCAGCCTGGTACGTCTCGACGGAGACGACCTCAGAAACTAAAAAAGGCGGTTACGTTGTTAGCGGCACGGCGATCCCATCTACCAATTCTCTGAGCGTTCGCTAGCATCCCGGGCAGGCCATGGATGCGTCGGGTGTCGCCGTGAAGAATGATAGTCCTAATGATACTCATCAAGACAATCGCAACGACAACGGGAGC
>NZ_CAIUXT010000198.1 GCF_903903185.1 uncultured Rhodoblastus sp. | reverse complement strand
GGATCGCCACTCCTGTCGACCGGCCTACACAACGTGGGTTCGCCATCGCAGATGGCCGTGGAATTCGAAAGCAGGCATCAATAAGAAGGAAATACACAAAACTGCGGGACAGCCGGAAAGCGGACGATGCTCGAAGGGCAAGTTTTGACCCTTTGGCGACCTTCGCCGATCGCCGCATCATAGTTTAAAGGAGGCAGAAAGCAGCCATTGGATGGCCGTTCATTTAGTTTAGTCCAAGTCGACATGACGATCCTTTTCCAGCGCGATCATGGTCTTGGCCTTCGGCGCACTGTCGGGCCCCACGTCGATGGTGACGTTGTTCCTATGAACGGTCCAAAGCTAATTTCGCCCATATAGCGCAGTTCGTCTGCGTTGACCTTTGCCTTGGCGGCGTTCAATGATCCGCGCGGCGGCTGCGAACGATTCACACCGCGCTGGAGAACCCGCGCGCACCCGGCCGCACCTAAGGAATAGAGGCTTCTCATGCTGAACCGTCGTCACATTTTTAGAACCGCCGCCGCTGCTCTGGCGGTGCTTTGCCTTGCTTCGAGCACGCCGGCGTTTGCGGGCCAAGGCAGGGTGCGCCTCCGCTTCGCGAGCGCCGGCTTCATCGTCGGCATCGGCGGCGGCGACGGCACGTTGACGCTCAACGGACGCACCTTCCGGCTGCGCATTGGCGGCCTCAACATCGGCTCCATCGGCGCCTCGGGCGGCACGCTCGTGGGTCGCGCGGTCAACATCCGCTCGCCCTCGGACATCAACGGAAGCTTTGCCGCCGTCGGCGCCGGCCTCACCGTTGCCGGCGGCGCGCGCGTCTTCCGCATGCAGAATTCGAACGGCGTCATTCTCGAACTGAGAGGCACGCAGATGGGCTTCGAGGCCAATTTGGGCTTGAGCGGCTTCAGCCTTGCGTTGCAATAAGCGATCACGCGCGAATTTTTCCGGGCGGCGTTGTCGAAACGCCGCTCGTTTTTATTTCCGCTAACTGAAGGTCGCTCCATGTCTATAAGAGGCTTGGCCGCGAAGTATCCATATATGAAATTCGGAAATACTGATGCTTATAAATTCATCGGACCGGCGTTCGTTTCCCCCTGACCCCTCAGTGGCTGTCGGTGGTGGAACTTGGCCTAACGACCGGCGCGCATGATGTTCGAAGACGCCTATTTCCCGGAGGTCATAAGTCGCGGTCAACCGCGAGCGTCTTGACGTTCGCGCGAACACGCTCGACGCGCTGAGCGCCGAACTCGATTTTTTGCCCGACCTGGTCGCCACGGCGGTTAACGAAAATTTCGTGCGCGCCAAGGAGCGGGCGTCGAAGCCGCTCGATGAAAATGACCGGGTCGAAATCCTGACGCCTCGGCAAGGGGGCTGATCTCGGCGGCTGACATGAATGCCGCGCCGCCATTGCTGCCGCAAAAAAGCTTTGCGTCCGCGCCGGCGCCCAGCTAAAGAGGAAACGCTAAGCGGGGCTATTCCAACTATTGGCATTGGCGAGGTTATCGACACCGCGCCAAGAGTTCGTGACGGCAAGGTGCGCGGTCGGACCACTGTCGAGATCGGCTGGAGTCCATGGCGCTTTGTCCCAGGACCATTTTACCCATAGGAAATCGGTTTTATTCGTGACAGAAGCTTTTTCCGCGATTGAATGGGCTCCTATTGCCGAGAACGAGATTCGTCTTGCGGAAAGCATGGGCAATAAAGTCCATCTTTCCTACAAAGAAGAATATCGCATTTTTTATCGGAAATATGAGCGATTTTCTGAGGGTTTTTATGCCTTGAAAGATGCAGCCGGAGTTTTATATGGCTATGCAATCTTTCATCCTTGGATTTATGGCGCGCCACCTTATCTCAATCAATATTTGGACGAAATCCAACAACCCTGCGACAGTCTTCACTTACATGATATCGTTATTTCCGATGAACTCAGGGGCCGCGGGCATATGAGTGATTTCATCCGTATTTTTCTTCAGGCGGCGAATAATTTAGGTAAGCCAAAGGCTACACTCGTTGCCGTCGGGGGGACTGAATCCTTTTGGAACCATTACGGATTTTACGATCTACGCCTTCAATCCGCAAGAGCCGCACTTTTGAGCTATAGCGAGACGTCTATTTATATGGCGCGCGATCTATAGTATAGAAATATCCCCGTGCCCGTTGCCACTGCCTACAAAATGCCGCTTGATCATTTGCGCGCCGGCGTGAGCCATGAAGGCGCCTATCGGCGTGACATGGCGCAGGTTAGGATGAGTGAGAAGCCATAAATCGGCTCCCTTTCCCTCCATCAGTTCGTCGGTGCCGACCAGTTTGGAATTCTGGTCGCCGATGAAACGCGGCAGACGTGATTGTCCTCACACCACCCCATTGTCTCGGGCCCATCACAAGCAGCATGACGCTGTCGTCCGAAGGCAGGCCGCGCCCGTCGAAATCCGCTCAAATTGCGTTTGGGTAAAGGGGAAAATTCAGTCATCCATGCGTCAAAAATTCCGGGGGGCTATGTCGGATTCGAAAGCGCAAAATATTTTCCAGAATAGTTAAGATTAAGGGTTGTATTTTCTAATTATAGCGAATAGTCCTGCCTGCGATTTATCCTCACTTCCGCGCCGCCGCCGTCCAGCGACGACTTTTTCCTACGGAGCTTTCCTTGCTGCATATCGACCTTCCGACCCGCGCCGAGATCGAAAATCTAGCGAACTATCGCAGTTCGCCCGCCGTGACGTTCTATCTGGGCACCACGCCGCTAACTCAGGACGCCCAGGCCGACAGGATCGAGCTCAAGAATCTCCTGAAGTCGGCAGTCGCTGAAATGGGCGAGGCGGGCATCGACAAGCGTGTGATCTTGCCGATCGAGGAAAGCGTCAGCGCTTTGATCGATGACGATGATTTTTGGGTTTATCAGGCGAACAGCCTTGCGATATTTGTGACGCCCGAGCGTATCAAGACCTTCCGTCTGCCG
>NZ_CAIUXT010000197.1 GCF_903903185.1 uncultured Rhodoblastus sp. | reverse complement strand
GGCGTGGCTGGCGTGAAACGTGTGAAGGGTTGGCTTAGACACCCGAATCCTACGCCTTATCATGGCCTTAAGCTATGCCCGCCAGCCCAAAAATCACACGCCGTGAATTATCCGGGCTAGTTGAGCCGCTCCAGCACGCAATTGTCGAAGATCTTCACATCAAGGCTGTTGATGCCGGCGTATTGCAAGGACTTTTGGGTGAGTGCCTTTGCAGAAATCCGGACTGGTCAAGCCTGGATCGATCCAAAATAATCCATATGATCAAAAACCTTTACGCAACCGCAGTCGAAGACCGTGCGCGTTGGCGCGCCATGCCCCTTCATCGCGGCGTGGATGGAGAGCGAGGGAGCTTTGACGACAGCGCGCAACGCGCGTTTGGGGACATGCGCCTCCCATCCGAACTCGAATCCGAAATACGGCTGCTCGACCCTGATGGCGAAGTGTCCAACCTTTATCTCGACGTTCCAGCATTGGACGAGGACGGCGCATTACGCGCAATGCTTATGAGCCGTGATCCTTATCGGTTTGCTTACGACATCGTACGTGCTCTCTGCGCCAACGAAGATGGTCATGTGAACCTGCCGCGCAATTCTGAGCTGCGCGATATCCTGCGTGAGTCTTCATGGCTGCCCCACCGTGGCGGCGCCTCCGGGTTCGCTCCGCGGCAAATGCTACTCATTCCGAGTGAGTTGCAATCTTGCATCGCTCCGCTGGCGAGCGCGGGGGCAATCGGCGAGCAAAAGCTCCCAGATGATGTCGTGTCGTCAGAATGGAACACTGCGGAAACGGTCGTCCAGGAGATCCTCGGACGGACAACTCGAGCGCGCCAGATCCAACGTCTGGCCAGCGCCTTGAATCCCGCCAAAGTCGCTAGCGTTAATGATGGCGCGTATCTTATCCTGCCCGAGGCGCAGCGGGTTAAATCCTCGTTGATCGAGGACGCGCTCCAGTCTCCGCTCGCGGGGGCGCATCCAGGTTGGGCGATCGTACGAACTGCCGAGCGTATACTCAGGCAACGCGCTGACCAAACGTTACCCGACGCCGTTTTGGAGATTGCGCGCGGTCTGTGTGCCCCAATGCCAGCGTCACGCCAGGTTTCCATTCTTATGATCGTTGGCGAGACGCATCCTTCCAAAGACTCGCCGTCTGGCCGTTTCTTCCGCAGCCTGTTGGAGTCGTTTGCCGAAACTGCTGGTTTCTTTGACGCCGTCTTGCCGTTTATCGAGCTGCCAACACAAGACGGCCAATGGCAGCCAACGCGCGCGGTGGCAAGGTCAGCGTCTGGCGTGGCGCGCCGCCACCGGGCGTTGTCAGATCTGCGGTCGATTCTACGAATCGACGCCGATACCGCTGTTCCGCCGGAGGCGAACACAGAGGTTAGAATCGACGGGGACTCGACTCATGTGTTGGAGGCGTACTTCAAACCTTGGGCGGATAGACTGCCAAGCGGTGCGGTAGGAGCGTTTATTGGGCTCCTGGGCAACGGCAAGGACGGCTCGCTGATCCATCTGGCCGAGAACTGGCTCGGCGCAGATGTCAGCGTAGAGGGAATGCGGCGAGAGCTGGTCTCAACTGCAGGGCGCGATCCAAGCGGAATCAAGGTCTTCGTGTCGGGACGGGTGGCGAACGGCCAGCGAGTGGAAGCAGTGAACTTGCTTGGCGCGCGAGTCGAGATGGAAGCCAGCTCGGAGGACGACACCATATTCGCGACCGATCCTGTTAGGCGCTCCTCTCAGCTTGGCGATTTTTGGGAGATTGGGTTACGCGCAGTAGACGCAAAACAACGTACCGCGCACGAACTTGTCGCCCAGCTGGGCGGCGCCGTCGAGTGGTGGGCTGTTCGGGTCCTTCGGCTCGATTTGCATGGAGTGAGGACCTGGTGGTCGCGATGGGGGACTGGATCCCAGGCTCAAATCGGCCCCGTACAAGCGTCTATCCTCGCGCACTTGCCGTTAACTTTGCATCAGCTGGACGTGAGCGGATGTGAGGCGCTGAGGGAAGCGCTGAGAGAGGCGCAGCGTGCTCAACGCCGCAGCGAGCAGGCGCCTCCGGCGCAAGTCAGCGAAGCGAAGGAAATCGAGAGGGCGGCTCTCAAAAAGTTGGCATCATTGATCCGCGACAATCGAGATCACCAGCACTTCCTGTGGTCGCGGATCCAAGACCTCATGCGGCGTTACGGCTACCGAGAAGATAGTGTCTTGCTCGAACTAGCGCAGAACGCTGACGATGCGCTTGCGCAGGCGTCGGAAATTGCCAACACGTCGCTGCCCCCGAGCACACGTGGACTTTTGGTGCGTGTCCATCTTCAAAACGGCGCCACGATCATCGACGTCCGGCACTACGGCCGACCGATCAACGATACAGGTGGCGCCGCCTTCCCAGCCGGCCGCGATCGTCAGTGGGATCAGGATCTGTACTTCATGATGCTGTTGAACCTGAGCGGGAAGCCGGGCGAGATCCCTGGACACTCTGCTGTCGCCGCGACCACAGGGAGGTTTGGGCTCGGGTTCAAGTCGGTGCATCTTGTCTCGGCTTCTCCATCTGTCGCGAGTGGCTTCATCGCCTTCTCGATCGCGGGCGGATTGCTGCCGATCGAGCAGCCGACCCCGGATGATCCCGACCTGCTACCGGCCGATGGACACCAAGCAACGCGAGTGCGACTTCCCTTGATGAAGGGCGCAGACGAGCAGGAGGTTCTGGCGAGAATATTTCGTCGCTTTGCTTACGCGCGAACGCTACTGCCAGTGTTCGCTCGCCAGCTCACAGAGGTCGTCGTAGATGGCGGCCCATTCTCGGGCGTCAGCGCGTTCGATCCACAGCCCCTAGATACCGCAGCAGGTTGGTCGCTTGCTGCGACAACCGCGGAGATTTCTGGGCAAGTGCGATGGCGCGTACTGCGCTTCCGCCCTGCAGACGCGGGCGGCGACGCGGGGACCGGCACAGCGGCATTGGCTGTGGGATTGAAGGACGGGAGTCCTGAGTCGTTTCCCGTTGACCTGCCATTCCTCTGGAATGTCACGCCAACGAGCGAAGGTTGGGGTTGCGGCTATGCTGTGAACGGGCCGTTCAAGCTCGATCCTGGCAGGTCGCACGTTTCGCTGGACGACGATGCGACCCGTCGTGTCGCGGAAATGCTCGGAAAGGCTTTGGGCGGAGGCCTTGTCAAGCTCCACGACTTTCTCTTGAGTGGACCCGACACCGCGCTGGTCGGACTGCCGGCGAAAGGCGACGTTCCCGATTTCCTTGCAAAGCTCTGGGAGGTGCTTGTGTCCGGGATCGACACTCCCGACGAGCTACGGCGAAAATTCCTTCGTCTACTCCACGGTCCAGATAGTGGCCTTTCCGTCTGGATGAAGGCCCGTGCTGTTGTGCCGTCCTACCTTCCTCCACCCTTCGCGAAATACCTACCCGCGTTGAAATCTGGTGTCCGGGTCGAAGTCGCTGGCGATGGACTCGACAACCCGCACCTCTGTCGCGCATTTAGCGAGATCGCCGATATTGCATTGTTGGCTGCGCGGCATGCGGTCGTTTCCAGCAGGGTGGCAGAGCGTCTACAACCCTTGCTAAACCATGCCATTCCCAAGCTTGACGCATCCGATCTGCTGGCGGAACTCGCCGATGGGTGGGGTCATATTTTGACGCCTGAGCGACTGCACACGCTGCGGCCTCTGGCTGGAGACGATATCTGGAAAGCGATCCCGAGCGGAGACTGGCATGTGAAGCTTGTCGTCCGTAAGCGGTACGCCGCAGCCACGGGCTGATTTTTGATTTCGGTTAGCGGCGGTGCGGCGAGCGCGATTTTGCAAGGCGCCGACTGGAAGCGCGCCGATCCGCGCAGTGCCGGTATAGAATGGGCACGACGTTGGCGATCG
>NZ_CAIUXT010000196.1 GCF_903903185.1 uncultured Rhodoblastus sp. | reverse complement strand
CGCGACGCCGCCTTTGCGGGATCGATGCGCGGGCTTGCACATATCGACCGCCAACGCGGCGACAATCAGGCCGCGCTGGAGAAATTTCTTGCCGCCGCGGCGCTTGTTCCAATGGACCTCACTAGCCGCAGCCATGCGGCTGAAGAGTTGATCAGCCTCGGGAGGCTTGAAGAGGCCGAGGCGCTGCACCGCGAGGTGCTGGCGCGCGACGCCGCTTTTGCGGGATCACTGCGCGGGCTCGCGCGGATTGCTCGCCAGCGGGGCGACAATCAGGCGGCGGTGGAACATTTTCGGTCGGCGGCAAGGTCGCTGCCGGGTGACTTTGGTGCCATGCGCGATTTCGCGCAGGCCCTTCGGATCGCCGAAGAACTGGACGAAGCAGAAAAGTTGTTGAACGGATTGCTTCTCGAAGATACCCATAAGGAACGCGTCTTCATCGAATTGGCTCAGTGCGCACATCAAAGGGGCGACCGCGAGTCGGTTTTTCGCTTTTTGAAATTGGGCGAAGCCGCAAAAACGCAAGATATTCTCGGACGAATCATGCTAGCGCGTGAGTTTCTTACACATGCCTGGGCCGCCGACGCGGAGAGAATCTTCGCGGAATCGCTTGGAGATGAGCAGTACAGCTACGAAGCCCTGATCGGTCTGGGCAATGTCGCGCGGCGCAGAGGGAATCGCGGTACGGCACTTGCCTTTTTCCGGTCTGCCGCCGCAATCCGGCCCATCGTCTCAACGGCTCGCGTCGATATCGCAATCGAGCTTCGCGATGCCGGCGAATTTGTCGAAGCGAAAAAATGTCTCGAGGAAATACTGGCGGAAGCTCCCGCCAACGCAGCCGTTTGGCTGCAACTTGGTTATCTTTATCGAATGACGGGCGATCGCAACAAAGCGCGGGAGGTTTTCCGCAAAGTCGTAGAAATGAACCCTGGCGACACCAGGCCGCTTCTCGAGGTCGCGACGGAGGAGTTTCATCTGGGCAACCTTGATGGCGCTCAGGCGCTGTTGAAAAGTGCCCATGCAATTCAACCAAACAGTTCCGAAGTTTTTTTTCGTCTCGGAGAAGAGGCCCGGATCGCGAACCAACCGAGACATGCGCTGGACCTATTCCGCAGGGCAGCAAAGACCAGCCACAAAAACTTCTGGCCGTCGCTCAACGTGGCCCGATGCCTCGCGGAGCTCGGACGATCAGACGAATGCTTCCTGGAACTCGAACAATTCACCAAAAAATGGGGTCGGCCGGAGGAGTATTTTATTATCTATTCGGAATTGAAACGCCAGATGGGAGACCTGTTGGGCGCCCGTGCAATCGCTGCTGAGGGCAAGGCCGAATACCCAACCAGTTCCTCATCATGGCGTGCTTTGGTTATGCTCGAGGCCGACCTCGGCGCTCATGAAAGGGCGCAAGAGGCGCTCAATTCCTTTTCCGGAACAACGCCTTCTGATCTCCTAAATTTCCATCAGGCGGCGGGTTATCTGGCGATTCTTCGCCATCAATACGGCCAGGCAAGGCGCCACTTCTCCGAGATGCTTGCCATTCGCGATTGCGAGGCCGGTTATCATTACCGCGCAGCCCAGATGGCGCTTCTGGAACTTGACCTTCCCGCTGTGCCCCCCCACCTGAACCGCATCGCCCAATTGAGCCAGTCGGAAAATCAGCTGCGTGGAATTTCGACGCGCAGCTCGCAATCTTTCCTTGGACAATTGCTGATGGAGTTCTTGCTCGATGCCGCGGCTTTGAGTCGCCTGAAAGAGGCGCGAACGAAAGAGCCGCAAATTCGTCTCGATGCAATCAGAGACGTTGTCGAGAGCTACCCTCACTATACACCGGCGGCCATGTCACTAGTAACAGAATTGCGTATTCAAGAGAAATTTATTTTTTCAAAAGAATCAAAGAAGGATTTATATTCTATTCCGTTAAATATAGTTCAGTATTGGGATTCGCCAGATGTTCCAAAAGATATTATTGAGATTTCTAATAGCTGGATAAATCTAAATGGTGAATACAAGTATATTAGATTCTCGAAGGAAACTGCGCATGCGTACCTGAAAATAAAAGGCATGACCGACGTGGCAGCGGCGCTCGTGCGTGCGAACGAGCCTGCGATGCAGGCCGACGTGTTCCGGTTGGCCTACCTGTTCCAGGAAGGAGGCTTCTATGCCGACGCGGACGACCGATGTCTGGTGCCGTTGTCTGAATGGGTGCAGGGCGGTGAAGCATTGGTGCTTTATCAGGAAGATATTGGTTCCATCGGGAACAATTTTATCGGCGCGAGACCTGCCAATCCCGTAATTGGGCTCGCCCTGCGAAATGTGGTGGCAGCAATCAATCGCGGCGACTCGGATCTCGTTTGGTTGTTGTCCGGACCAGGACTGCTCACGAGGGCTTTGGCGACGCACCTCTCTGAATCACCCGGCGAATGGCAAAGCAAAATGAAATCTATAAGGGTTCTGGATCGCCATGAACTTTTGGCTAGCGTCGCAATTCATTGTCTTGCCAATTACAAACACACGGCTCTGCATTGGAGCAAGTCCGATCAGGGCAGTCGGAAAAAACCACTGTCGAAGACGACCGCCATCCAAAGTTAGGCGACGCCGCGAAATAACTGCTAAATATGGAGGCTGGGGTACACGGGCGACGTTGTAATTCCATTATGGATGGAAGGCGCCGCCGCTGAGGTTCGACGGCGGCCATTTCCGCGTCGCTGACCTTCACGATACTGAACCGCGCCGGGTTTGCCGGAGGCTCCAACTTCCAAATAGGATGGAGCCATCATGAGCAATACGACCAATAAATTTTCACCTGAGGTTCGCGCCCGCGCGGTGCGGATGGTTTTGGATCACGAGGGCGATCACGCCTCG
>NZ_CAIUXT010000195.1 GCF_903903185.1 uncultured Rhodoblastus sp. | reverse complement strand
TCCACTGTGAACATCCTTTCGGCCTCTCCATGCCAGTCAAAGACATCGAGATGGCCTAGCAGGACCGGTACACTTTCGCGCCGCCCTCAAAGGCCGCCGAAAAGCCGGTTCAGTGGTACATTTTGCGCCCGCGCTTTATAGCCGCAATGCCGGCATTGCTGCTTTCCGCTTCGGCGCTCGGCGGCTGTGCGCATCTGACGAAACCCCCGGAGATTGCGCTTGATGACGCGGCGGCGTCGGCTGTTTTGCAGCTGGACCCGCCAGCGCCCGTGCAGGTCGTGAAACTGCCTACGCCGCTCCCACTCCCCGGCCAGTTGAAACCGCTCCCGAAGGGCAAGGCCCCGCCGGAGCCTGGCGACCCGACCGTGCGCGTCAATCAGGCCAATGCCGCCGCCCGCGTGCAGCCGGTGCGCGACGGCTTCATCAACGCCGTGCAGGTCTATCCTTTCTCCGGAGGCGCCCTCTACCAGGTCTACACAGCGCCGGGCCAGGTCACCGATGTCGCCCTCCAGGAGGGCGAACAACTCGTCGGATCCGGCCCCGTCGCCGCCGGCGACACGGTGCGCTGGATCATCGGCGACACCGAAAGCGGCGCGGTCGCCACCAAGCGCATCCACATCCTGGTGAAGCCGACGCGGCCGGACCTTCTGACCAACCTCGTGATCAACACCGATCGGCGGACATACCTCCTCGAACTTCGCTCGACGAGCGCGACCTATATGGCGTCGGTGTCCTGGCAATATCCGCAGGACCAGCTCATCGCGCTTCGCCGTCAGAACGTCGCGGCCGCGACGGCGTCGCCGATCGACGCCGGAATCGACGTCTCAAAACTTCGGTTCCGCTATCAGATCACCGGCGACAATCCGGCGTGGCGGCCTCTCTCGGCGTTCGATGACAGTTCCAAGGTCTATATCGAAATGCCGCGCGGTCTCGCCCAGGGCGAGGCGCCGCCGCTCTTCGTGATCGGACCTGAAGGCGACGGCCAGCTCGTCAATTACCGCGTCCGCCAGAACTACTACATCGTCGATCGACTTTTCGCCGCCGCCGAGCTTCGCCTGGGTGGGGAACACCAGCAAACCGTGCGCATCTACCGCACCGATGGGAGGGTGCGATGAGCGAAGACCCGGAAGGGAATGCCGGGCCAGCATCGCCGGCGGCTCCGGACCCGTCGCTGCGGCTGCGCTCCGAGCGGCCGCGCGTCACCCGCCTTTCGCGCAAGGTACTGGCCGGCGGTGCCGCGATCGCGTTGGTCGCGGTCTCCGCCGCCGTGTTCTGGGCGCTCCAGAACAACGGCAAACGCGGAGCACCGGAAGAACTTTACAGCACCGACCATCGCACGACCGCCGACGGCCTGGCCGGTCTCCCCCGCGACTATGCCGGCATACCTCGGCAGGCGCCCCAGCTTGGGCCACCGCTGCCCGGCGATCTCGGCCGGCCGATGCTCAACGCCGGAGTCGCGCCGAGCACCTTGGTTCCGACCGGGCCGGCCGTGGATCCGGAAGCGCAGCGCCGCGCCCAGGAAATCGAAGCCGCCCGGCTGAGCCGGTTGTTCGCATCGACGAATATCCGCGAGCTGCCGGCGCCAACGCTTCCGCCTGTGGCGATGCCGGATGGCGCGACGACGTCAGGTCAGGCGCCGCAACTCTCGACGGACGGGGCGTTCGCGCAGAATGGCCAGGACCGCAAGCTGGCCTTCACCAACGCCTCGGTCGATCGGCGAACGACCAGCCCGGACCGGCTGGCCGCGCCCGCCTCGGCCTATGTTGTGCAAGCCGGGACCGTCATTCCCGGCGCGCTGCTGACCGGCATCCGTTCCGATCTTCCCGGTCAGATCACCGCCCAGGTGACCGAGAACGTCTATGACAGCCCAAGCGGCCGGTCGCTGCTGATTCCCCAAGGCGCCCGTCTCATCGGCACATACGACAGCCAGGTTGCGTTCGGTCAGTCGCGCGTCCTGCTGGTCTGGACCCGTTTGATCATGCCGAACGGCAAATCAATCGTGCTGGAACGCCAGCCAGGCGCTGACGCCGCGGGCTATTCCGGGCTCGAAGACGAGGTGGATAACCACTGGGGCATGCTGTTCAAGGCCGCGATGCTCTCGACCCTTCTGAGCGTCGGGTCAGAAGCAGGCACAGGTAGCAACGAGAACTCTCTCGTCCAGGCGCTGAGGCAGGGCGCGTCCCAGAGCGTCAACCAGACGGGCCAGCAAATCGTGGGGCGTTATCTCAACATCCAGCCGACCCTGACGATCCGTCCGGGTTTCCCGGTGCGCGTGATTGTCAACCGGGATCTCGTGCTCGAACCTTATCAAGGCTGAGGAGGCGATCGATGGCAAAGCTGAAACTCGGCGCGATTGCCGACGACAAGCCGATCAAGCTGACGGTCGAATTACCGGCGGCGATACACCGCGACCTCGTAGCCTATGCCGATGCCCTGTCTCGAGAAACCGGACAAGCCACGATCGATCCCGCCAAGCTCGTCGCTCCGATGCTGGCGCGCTTCATCGCCGGCGACCGCGCCTTCGCCAAACTGCGCAGCGTCAGGAAGCCCACTTCGGCGCGTCCGGCGCCGGGCGGCCCGACGCCAGCGAGCGAGCAAGGCTGAGGAATCGCCGCAGCGCTGGATTGTCATTGCCCGGCAACCAAACCGCGCTGTACGACAGCATGTCTTCCGCGGTCGCCAGCGGGCGGAAAACGACCTCGGGATACCGGGTCGCGGTCGCCGCTTCGCTGGCGATGCTGATGCCGAAGCCAAGGGCGACCAAATGCATCAAGGTCTCGCCGCCGACGCCATGGCGCTCGATCGATGGACCTCGTCCGAAGGCCGTCGTCCGGCGGACGATGTAGTCATGGATCTCCGGACCAGGTGCATCCCGGCTGACGATGAAATCCTCGTCCTTCAGGGACTCCCAATGGATCGCGTCGCCATCGGCAAGAACATGGTGCTCGGGCAACGCCGCGAAGACCCGCGCCTCCCACAGAACGACGCTGTCGCAGTGTGTCGCCAACGGTGTCCCAGTGACGAAAGCGACATCGAGATTCCGCTCCGTGATCCGGGCGAGATGCTCGCTCGCCGAGCCTTCGACGATCTCCATGGCGATCGCGGGGTGGTGCTCGCGATAGCTGCCGAGCAGGTTGCGCAGGAAGCCGCCCGATACCGAGGCCAGAATCCCAATCCGGATCACACCCTCCGCGCCGCGCCCGGCACTGGCGGCCGCCTTCATCGCGTGATCAATTTCCGAAAGAGCTGGACGCGTCCTCTCCAGAAACCGGCGTCCGGCCTCCGTCAACCGGACCCCGGTCGAGTCGCGCTCGAAGAGCGACACGCCCAGTTTGTCCTCCAGCGCCCGAACACGGCGACTGACCGCCGACTGCCGGACACCGAGAACCTGTGCGGCGCGGCTGAAGCTCAGATGCTCGGCTACCAAAAGCGCCTGTGTGACGGAAACGAGGTCAATCATGCATCTGCCTCCAATGTGACCCTTGCGCGTGAGTGCAGCGCAGCAAGTGTGGCCTAGCCATTGAGGCATAACGGAGGCGTTGATTTTCTTACGAAATATTAACCGATGGTTAACTATACAACGCAAGCGTCCATCCGGCGCCGTTCACTCGTCGGGCTTGAAACTCCATGGCATCAGCGCCTCGATGTCCTTGTTGGGCCATCGGTTGGCGATTCGCTCCAGGGTCTGTTTCGCCCAGGCGTTGGGGTCGACGCCGTTCATCTTGCACGTCTGAAGCATGGTGGCGATGGACGCCCATGTCCGCCCTCCGCCGGCGGAACCGGCGAAAAGTGAGTTCTTTCTGGTAATTGCCTGGGGCCTGATTGCTCGCTCGACGATATTGGAGTCCAGCTCAACCCGGCCATCCTCAAGGAAGCGTCCGAGAGCTGTTCGCTGCGATCGGGCATAGCGGATCGCCTCGGCCAGTTTCGATTTGCCGGAGATGCGCGGCAGTTCGCGCTCCCAG
>NZ_CAIUXT010000194.1 GCF_903903185.1 uncultured Rhodoblastus sp. | reverse complement strand
GGGGCGAAGCAGACGGGAAATGGGTATCAGGTCGCCTGGAGCATCCCCGGCGCGGACCAATATACTGTCTGGACCACCGACGCCAACGGCAATTACGTCGGCAGCCCCACGGGCGTTTTGTCGGGCGTGAGCGCGACGCTGCGGGCTGTGGAAGCCTACTTTGGCGACGGCGCCTTCGCCGGCGCCCAGCCGGCGTCGCCGACGACCCCGATTGCGACCAATGGCGTCACGACGCTGGCGCAGGTCGGGAACCTGTACGAGTTGAATCCCGCCAGCGGGGGGACCGGGCCGTTGCTCCAGTACCAGAACAGCTTCGTCACTGCCGGCCAGTTCGGTGGCTGGACGCCGGTCGGGGCGAAGCAGACGGGAAATGGGTATCAGGTCGCCTGGAGCATCCCCGGCGCGGACCAATATACTGTCTGGACCACCGACGCCAACGGCAATTACGTCGGCAGCCCCACGGGCGTTTTGTCGGGCGCGAGCGCGACGCTACGGGGGGTGGAAGCCAACTTTGGCGACGGCAGCTTCACCGGTCCCGGGCCGCAGCTGTCGTCGACGACAACGATCGCTTCGACATATGCAAACGCAACCGGCGGGGGAACGCCATCGACAGGCTCCTCCGAAAACAACCGGATCACGCTCGGTTCGGGAAACAATGTCGTAATCGGCGGGTCCGGGTCGAACGCGATCACGCTCGGCGCTTATGGCTCAGACGACGTTATCGGAGCCAACGGTCAGGCGAATTTCACCAACGGGGTGTTGACAGCCATTCAATCGTCCGACCCCGCGAACGCCGGAAACAACACGATCAGCGGAGCGAATGGAACCCCGGCCGGATCGGGCGGAAGCGTGATCATCGGCGGCTCCGGGTCCAACGTCATCACGATCGGAGGTTCGAACAACACGATTTTTGGCGCGAACGGCGAGGCGACCTTTGGGAGTACGGGACAGATCCTGGCCGCCCAGAGCATCTATACGGCGAGCGCCGGGAACAACGTGATCACAGCGCCCGGCAGCGGCAACTTCATTATCGGCGGTTCGGGCTCCAACACCATCACGCTCGGCGCTTCGGGACCGGCAGTCGTGATCGGCGCGAACGGCGAGGCTCTCTTCACGAGCGGAGTGCTGACGACGATTGAATCGATTGATCCAGCCTACGCCGGCAATAACACGATCACGGGGCCAAACGACTCGCCGGGCGGATCGGGCGGAAGCGTGATCATCGGGGGCTCAAAATCGAACAAGATCACGATTGCCGGCTCCGGCAACACGATAATCGGCGCCAATGGCGAAGCGATGTTCTCGACGTCGGGAGTGCTCCTGACCGCTCAACTTATCTATCCTGCGAGCGCCGGAAACAACGCGATCACGGTGACCGGAACCGGGAACCTGATTATCGGCGGTTCCGGCATCAACACGATTGTGGCGCCTCCGGGCAATAAAATCGTGGAAAACGAGGACGGTGATAACCCCGCCGCCCATTTGGCGAGCGCCTCCTCATCCGGTGACGGCAACGTCGAGGCTTCCTCACCGACCAGTGGCGCGTCGGCCTCGTCCGAAGCCGGCCCCGGCGCCGACGACCCCATCGTCGCTTACTCGCTCGGCGAGTTGGCGAGGAACTGGCGGATCTCGATGGACGAGGTCTCCGCTTCGGGCGATAATTTCGGGACCGTATCGATCGATAAGGCCGTCTCGGCCAAGGACCTGATTATTCGGGCGATCCGCGACAGCGAAATCGTTGTCGAGGTCTCGGACGGCGATGTCGCGGATGCCGACGCCGCGTTCTGGCTGTTCGACGACATCGATGGCCGTCTCATTCCACCCGATCCGGAGCCAGTGACCATCGTCCTAGACCACCTCGACGCGGCTCCAATCGACAAGCCGGCCTCGCATGCGATCGGGCATTCCGGGGTCGATCGATCGGGCGACGCGCCCAGGACCTGGTTTGGAGCGTTGGGGCATTTTGGGCGCGAGGCCGCCAGGGCTTGGTTCGACATCTGACGGTCGCAGGAGACGATGGCGTCGCCGATGTTTGCGGCATTCTCATATAAGACCATCGGTCCTTTTCAAGGGCCGATGGTATAGGGGGTGAACCGCGCCGCCAGTCGTCCGGAGCTTTCAGGCATGAACGATCGCGCCCCTGTGATCGCCGTAGCAGGCATTCCTGGCGCAGGCAAAAGTGCGCTCGTTAGCGCGCTGGCGAGCCGCATGGCGGCTCAGGTCGTGGAGTACGATCAGTTCCAGACTCTTACGCGCATGTCGGTGCGGGAAATCGAAGACTGGTTTCGCCGTGGCGGCGACCCGAACGAATTCGCTCTCATCGAACTTATCGATGAATTGACGCGGCGGACGCTCAAGTCGGGAACGGAAATGCGCGCGGTTGTGCTGTTTGAGACGCCTTTTGGGCGCCTCCACCGCGGGACGGGCGGGTTTATCGACCTTCTCGTCTGGGTGGACACGCCGTTCGATGTCGCCCTCTCTCGGGCGATGTTAGCGGCAATCGAGATGTTCAGTCGCCAAAATGCGTCTGGTCAGGCTTCGGAATTTCTCGCCTGGCAGCGTCAATATCTGCTCAACTATCCGATTTTGAGGGACATGTACCTTGCTCAACACAAAGCAATCATAGCGGATGCGGAACTGATCGTCGACGGCCGCCTCACGACGCTTGCCTTGGCCGACCTCGTGGTCGGCGCGCTTCGGCAACGTTCCATTCCAGCTTATACCAACCGCCCTTGATAAGGACCGATGGTATCCGCTCCAACTGGAGCGGCGCCGGCTGACGCCGGTGAGCGCCGGTAGGGCGTCGATAGACGCCCATCCTTGCGGACGGGCTATGGCTTCCGACCAGTCGCAAGCGAAGGCCAATGGTAATAGCCGTTCCCATCAAGGGGTTGTGCGCTCTGCGGACGCGTCGCGGGAAGCGGGCTTCTCAGGTATGCTGAAGGTGACTCGGCAGCGTAGCCCGGCAGGCACCGTGTAATCGGAGTTGGCCAGTCGTAGCCGTACGCCAAACGTGCCGCTTGCGGCGTCGAACACTTGGTCCACGACGCTCACTTCCGCATCGCGGTCTCCCCCGACCGGATCGTTCGGACGCACTTTCGCCTTGTCGCCGATCTTCACCTCGCCATAGTAGCGCACCGGCAGGTACGTCTCGGCATTCAAGGGATCGATACGCGCGACGCTGACAATGTTCGATTCCTGATTGACATATTCGCCTGGACCCAGATTGCGCTGGGTGACGACGCCGTCAATCGGACTGCGGATGGTCCGCTGATCAAGCATGGCCTTCGATCGCTGCAGGTCGATTTCCGCCATGCGCTTGTTGAGAACCGCGAGAGCCACTTCCTGCTTGGCGACGTTGAAATCGGCCTGCGCGTTCTCGACGTCCTGGGGGCTGCCGACATGCGATTCCTGCAAGCCGCGCTTGCGGTTGATGATGCCTGTCTTCTGGGCGAGTATGGCCTGCTTGGCCTCGATTTCAGCGGTGCTTTCGGCCCGCGCGCGATTAAACAGAACGGCGGCCTCCTCGACGGCTGACTCGACATGAGCGATCACTTGACCGCGCTTGACGACATCTCCGCGTTCAGCTTGAACGTCGGCGAGAAGGCTGGAAACCGGGCTGCCGAGTTTGACGGTGAGCGATGGCTCGAGCACGCAATCGAACGTCGCGGCGCGCACAGACGAATTGCAGGTTGCAAGGGCAACGAAAAAGATTCCGGCTAGAGCCTTATCCGATCCGATTGAATCGGATCGGGGCTCCAGTTTCTTACTTTTACGCGTTTTCTTCACGCGAACCTGTATCCACTTCGCTGGAAAACGCTCTAAGGCATGCCCCAAACGCCACTCGAAGCAGGAGACTGTCGTCGTCAAATCCATTTTCCCCATCATGCGCGCGCGATCGATTTGGCAAGCGTTAGTAACACTAAGATAGAGATGAGAGGTGTTTCAAGTCATTCCGGTTTGCCTGTAAACGCCAAGGTCTTAATCTGCCACTGGTCGGAGCGCAACAGTTGCGCCCGCATACGCGCGTGCAGCCGTTCCGCGCGCCACTGCGCGTATTCCGAGACTAAACGACCCATCCAGTCGCCCGTCGCGCCGTGCGCCAATTTGGCGAACTGCGATAGCGCGAGTCCGGATTCTGTTTCCAACAGAGGATCTTCCAGCGAAAGGATCGCCAGGAAGCATCCTGGCTCCCCTTGCCGGCCGCTGCGGCCAGCGAGCTGGAGATCGATCCGTCGAGCGTCGTGTCGTTCGCTCATGATGACATGCAGTCCGCCGAGCGCGGCGACGCCTTCGCCAAGGTGAATATCCGTTCCGCGTCCCGCCATGTTCGTGGCGACCGTGACGCGGCCCTTCTGGCCGGCCTGAGCGATGATCTCAGCTTCGCGGCTGTCTTGCAGCGCATTGAGCACCGTGTGCGGAACTCCAGCCTTTCGCAATTCGACGCTGGCGCGCTCCGAACTCGCAACCGAGCTTGTGCCGATCAGAATCGGGGCGCCGCGCGCGTGCAGGTCCTTCACGTGCGCGACGATCGTCCGCCACTTGATTTCGCCGGTGGCGACGACGATGTCGGGCATATGGATCCGCTTGACCGGTTTGTCCGTCGGGATCGCGACCACGGGGAGACGATAGACTCGCCAAAGCTCGCGGGCGACCGGCCGCAAGGTTCCGCTCATACCCGCGAGCAGGCGATAGCGGCGAAAAAAGCGCTGGTAGGTCATCCGGGCGATAGTTCGGCGGTGCGCCGATAATGCGCACCCCTCCTTGTGCTCGATAAGTTGATGGAGGCCGTCGCTCCAGAATCGGTCGGGCATGATACGTCCCGTATATTCGTCGACGATCTTAACCTTGCCTTCCGAGACCACATATTGCTGACCCGGATGAAACAGGTGGACCGCGGTCAGCGCCTGTCGCGCCAGTTCTTCACGCGCCACGACGCCGCGCCAATGGCTCGCGAACGCTCCCGCGAACGCGGCGACGCGCGTCTGCCCCAGAGGCGTCAGATAGACGCGGCGCTCTTCAATCGAGACGACGTAATCGGCGCCGGCGCGCATGTCTCGGGCAAGAGCGAGCGCTTCGGCGACGGTGGCGGCGTCCATCGCCGATTCCTCCGGGCCCGAGATGATCAGGGGCGTTCTCGCCTCATCGATGAGGACGCTGTCAGCCTCATCGACAAGAGCGAAGTGCAGGCCGCGCATCCGAAGGCGAGTTGTGCGCGGGATCGCCGTATGGATCGCTTCGACCTTCAACGTCAGGTCGCCCGCGGCCTGACCGAGCGCCATTCGGTCGCGCAGGTAATCGAAAGCAAGCTCCTTATTCGTGCAGTAGACGATATCGCAAGCGTATGCCGCGTGACGTTCCGTGTAACTTTGTCCGCCGATCACCACCCCCACGCTCAAGCCAAGTCGCTCATAAAGCGGACCCATCAGTTCAGCGTCGCGTTGAGCGAGGTAGTCGTTGACGGTGACGATGTGAATAGGCACGCCGGCGAGGCCCGCCGTTCCGGCCACCAGCGTCGCAGTCAGTGTCTTGCCCTCTCCGGTGGCCATTTCGGCAAGCATCCCGTTGACCATCGCAAACGCGCCGACGATCTGCACGTCGTAATGCCGTTTGCCCAGGACGCGGCTCGATAGCTCGCGGATGAGAGCGAAAGCGCGCCCCGTCAATTCGTCCGGGAAACCTGGATGACGGCGCAACTCCGCCGCAATCGGCCGGCTCGCCCGGACGAGGCCCTCTGTCGCCAGCGCGGCAAACTCGTCCTCGTGGCGCCGGACGAGCGGGAGAATTCGCCACAGGCGGCGCGCGCGGTTTCGAGAGGTTCCCGCAACGAGCACGGCCTGCGCGGCGAGCGTCGCTCGTTCGAAGGCGTTCTCTTTTGGCTCGGTCTTCTCCGGGTAGAGGCGAAGCGCGGGCAGCTTCGGCGCGAACGTCATCCCGGTTCGATCGGTATCATCCACGGAACTGGCCAAGGAAGAACTGGCGCGCGGAGCGGATGACGCGCCACGCGATCGGTTGATCTTCGAATGAAAAGCGCACGTAGGCCCGCATGCCAAGGTAGCGGACGCGGGTCGGTTCGAGGAGTTCGATCTCCACGAGGAAGAATCGGAAGAGCGCCGCCGGTTGCTGGCCGCGCGAGGGATCCAGGGTGATCTCGCCCCCGCCGCGGGTCGTCAGGGCGAGGCTGGGGACGTTTTGTTGGGCGGCCGGCGTTTCGCGACGAATGCGCGCCGCGATCGGGTGATCGATGTCGTCGGCGAGGCGCACCTGCACGGTCGCCTTCGAATTCCGAATGAGGTCGATATCGGATTGGGGAACCAGCAACTGAATGACGGGATCGTGGGCGCCGATAACGTAGCCGAGCAGTTCGCCGCGTTTGGCGAAACGGCCGGGCAAATCTTCGGCGCGCGCCATCACGAAGCGGCCCGGATGATCGGCGGAGACCGTCAGATCGCGTTGTCGGTTGTGAAAGGTGTCGAGCTTGGTCTCGAGATGATGGGCTTGATCCGAAAACATCTCGGCCTGGACCCGGTCGATGTCCTTGACGGCTTCGAGCCGATTTAGCGTCTCATCAAGTTGGGCGGTAAGCACGGCCACGTGCGCGCGCAGAGCGGGGTCATCCATTGCAACAAGCGGCTGGCGCGCTTCCACTTCGGTCCCGGGGGGCGCCTTCACTTCCCGGACAAACCCCGCGGTCTTTGCGCGGAGTTCGGCTTGGTCAGGAAACACCACAACTCCGTCCGCGACCGTTGCGTAAGGCAAGGGGATGAGGAACAAAGCGGCCGACGCGGCGATCGCGAGCCCGGCCATGACGCCAAACGCGCGCCGCCTGCGGCCCTGCAAGCGCGGGCTCGCCGCGAGAAACTTCAGTCCTTTGTAAAGCGGCAGCAGGAAGATGGCCGCAAGCGACCAGATCGCCATCGCGGAGCCAATCACGATGAATTTGTTTGCCAGGAAAAGCGCTATGCCGATCGAGACCACCATGCGGTAGGCGAAGGACGAGATCGCGTAGAGCAGGAACCACACGGCCTCGCCGGGCGCCGTCGCCGGCGATTCGACGTCGTCGATTTTGAGCAGCCGCTTCTGGATCAGATAGAGGAAATATGCGTTCGAACGGCTCGCAAGATTTGGAATTTCTATCAAGTCGGAAAAAATATAATAGCCGTCGAACCGGAGCAGGGGATTGCCGTTGAAAAGCAGGGTGGACACCCCGCCGACAAGCATGACGTTGAAGGCGATCGTGCGGCCAAGACCTGGGGCGGCGTGCAACCATACGAACATGGCGATGGCGGCGAGAGCTGTTTCGACCATGATGCCGGCGGCGCCGACGATGATGCGCCGGCGTTTCTGCCTGAAGGCAGCGGAGGCCGATGCGTCCACATAGAGAATGGGAATAAAAACCAGCAGCATCACGCCGATCTCGTGGACCTCCCCGCCCCAAATCTTGGTGGCGTACGCATGCCCAAGCTCGTGCAGGCTCTTGATCACCGGGTAGACGCACATGATCAGCGCGAGATTTTCGGCGGCGAGCACCCGATCGGCCAGGTCGGACGTCAATTCGGACCAATGCAACGTCGCAAGGACGAGGGCGCTGGCGATCAGAACGAGCCAACCGAGAAAGCCGGCGATCGAGAACAATGGCCGCACAAGAGACTGCGTGGCGTCGAGGAAGCGATCGGGATCGAAAAGCGGAAGCCGGAACGCTATAGGATTGCGCAACTGCTGCATGACCCGGCGCTGGCCCGCCTGTTCCGCGCGTTCGGCCATCTCGCCGAAATCGGGCGGCAATTCTCCCTGGAGCAGGTCGGCGCTATGCAGTTGGGCGAGGAGTTGGATCGTTTCGTCCTGCGTGGGCGGGTCCTCGGCGGACTTGCGACCCGCAGCCTCCCAAATCTCTCCCACCGTCCGCCTGCCGTCCATCAGGCTCAGCATCAGATTTGCGATAGACGAGAGACGGTGGAAACGGCCTGTCTGGTGATCCTGGAGGACATACCAAATCTTGCCGCGGAATACATGCCGGTGCGTGGCTGTATGCGGGCGCAGGCGCGGCTTGAGGTCCGCGACCCTGTACCAGGAACTGCTGAAAAGCGATTTGCTCATGCTTTTACCGCGTCCATCGCCAGAACCAGACGCGCGCCCAGTTGGTGAGAGGATGCATCCAGATCCAGGCCAGCTTGCGCTGGCCGATGTCGATTTTCGCCACGCCCTCCATTCCCGGTCTCAACCGCGACGTGTCGCCCTCCACCTCGCCTTCGACGCGAAAAACATTCTTGCCTGCGCGCGCCTCGGCGATCGGCGTCATCTTGCTGACAAAGAAGGGCAAGTTCTCGTTGGGCAAGGCGGTTACGACAAGTTGGCCTTTCTGGCCAGTCTCGATTTGCCCGATTTCGCGTTCATCGACGTCGAGGATGACACGATAGGAATTCAGCGGCGCAACCTCGAACAGAACCTGTCCTCGTTGGACAGATGTGCCGATGAGTTGGCTCAGGTCGCCCGATACCACAAGGCCAGCGATGGGGGAGCGCAGTTTGATGCGCGACAACTGCTCGTCAATGAGCTTGATTTGCGCCTCCGCCTGCCGGATCTGGCTCTGGATCACGTTGATCGCCGCAGGCTGACGGGCCGCCAGCGCCTTATCGTATTCGTGGCTCCGCTGATCCCTCTCGGTGACCGCCTTCAGCCTTTCGAGCAGCAGGTCGCTGTCCTCGAGCGTCGCAAGAAGGTCTCCTTCGGCGACAAGGTCGCCCGCGCGGGGCGTCGAATCCGCCAGGAAGCCGTCATAAGGCGCGACAACCGCGCGCCTCAACGAGCCCTCGACCTGAGCGTCCGCTTCGACCCGGTAGACGCCCGTCGCCAGCGAAAGAAAGACGGCGGCGCCGACGATGGCGGCGAGGATGAGCTTGCGCAAAAGGTGGCCCGGTCCAAACGCTCGAGCGAGCTGCAACTCGACGCTTTCGCCGATCTTTGCAAAGATCCACCGGTCGTTTAGGCGCTTTTCCTCAAGAACTGGCCCGATCACCGCGGTCGTGAGTTCCAGGAGCTCAACCGTCGAATCTTCGAACGGCATATCGCGGAATCGCTCAAACGTCATCGCGCCAATAAAATCGTCCGCGACCAGGAGCGGAATAGTGAGGATATGGCACTCCTCCGTAACGCGGGAAAGTTCCGCGTGCGCCGTCGTGGCGGCGATCTGTTCCGTTGTCGCGGGATAAACAATGATAGAGCGCTGGTCGACCGCCTCGTCCATCGCGGCTTCCAAAGCGGCGACCAGACTCATCTTGCGGCCAAATTGCGCGGAGTTCGAGATTGCCCGGACCTTGATTGTCCGTCCGGAACGGATCCCGAGGCTGACGCGTATGCACTGGGTTCTGGCCGCCAAGCTGGTGACCGCGGCCATCGCGGATGCGTCGAAGCCCCGATAGCCGAGCGACTCACCCAGGAGGTCGAGCGCGGCGCGGGAGCGGTCGAGCAAGCGTTCCTGCTCGTCGGCCCGGGCAAGCAGGATGCGTTCGCGCATCCAGGCGACGCCCCACTGGAGTTGGCGCAGCGCGGAGCGAATGCTTTCCGGCTGGCAATCGCGGAGCGAAACCGCGACCACACCTTTCGCCACATCGTCGACAACGATCGGATAGGCTACGTGCGCCGCGGCCACATGGTCTTTTCCTCTCGTCGACGGATCCTCGTTTGTGACGCCGCGCAGCTCTCGCAAAGCGAGCGACGCCGCTTGTTTTAGGGCAGGAGAATGGCTTGCGGCTCCCTCCGGCCATGAAGCCGCAGAGTCGAAGCTGTTGGGCGTCTTGCCGGCCAGAAGCACAATCCCGCGCACCGCTCCGTCGATGCTCTGGCATTGCAGCGCAAGCCACGCGGCGGCCATGTCGACCGCGTTTTGCGCATCGGCCATTCGCCGCCAGAGGGCCGGTTCAAGGGCGGCGACAGCAGACCCGCTCCCTGGCCCAGCGTCGCCCGGCTGCGAATCCTTGGTGGCCGAGCTTGAGTCCATCTTCCAAGGTTCCGAATTTTTCGAAGGCATTTGCACCTACCGATGCAACGAAGCGCCTAAGGCAAGTTTCAACGTTCGACGTCGAGCGCGCCGTGACGGGATTCGTATTCTCGCAGGACGCCCCCGAGAATCGTCCACAGGCGCTTGGCCGCGAGAGGAGTCATCACGATCCGGTTCGTCAGGTCGACAGCAACTTGACCGTTCTGCGCCGGGTTCCAGGTGTGGTTCATGCCGAAAAACAAATCGACCTGCTCTCGCGTGCTTTGCACGTTCACGACATTTGCAAAGTGCGTCGTCATATTCTTGTCGTTCCATTGGACGGCCGAAACGCGCGCAGCGTCCGCGGACGCAGAATCATCGGGTTCCATTCGAATGACCACTCCACATCTGCATTTTACATTTTTTCCCGACGCCCGTCGGTCGGCGCGCCCTTCGACCGTCGTCTCACGGCAGGAATTCAAGGAGCTTTCCGAATAACTCAATCTAACACGATGAACCAATCGGCGTCTATCTCGACAGACCCGCGAAAAGGCTATGCTCCCGCGTCCGCGCACCGCGGAGGGCAGGTGAGCCTGATACATGCGACGGGAGAAGTCGCTCGAGCGAAAATCGTTGCGCGAGTGACCACCGGGCGTATGATGCCGGCGATGTCTTGCTTTGACCATCTCGTCGTTAATCAATTCCTCGCGACGGAAATTGACGCGCGCGCTTTGAAAAGCGCGTTTGAGCTTGGATTGGTGAACTGGCTGCAGGACAGAGGGGCGACCCTGTTGCCGGAGCTGTCGCACGAGCTCGGTCTCAATTCGGTCGGTCTGGGCGCCTTGGCCGGCATGCTCGAAACCAACGCCGTGCTCGTCCGCTCCGGGGACATGGTCGAGTTGACTCATGAATTTACGCGCGCGTTGGCGTTTCGCGATCTCCTGCACACGAGAATCGACTTCGCGGATTGCGTCTGGCCCGATATCCACGAACTGTTCACGCCGCTTTTGAATGACGTTCAGCAATTTATGGCGCGATCGCGCATTTTCGAACTTTTTCGGTACGACCGGTGCTTCGACGTCACCCCGCAGAACCTGGAGGCGACCCGCTTATGGACGAGGTTCACGACGTGCTTGACGAAATATGAGTCCGCGGCCGTCATCGCGGCCGTCGAGATGGGGAATGTTGAGACGCTGATCGATCTCGGCGGCAATACGGGCGAATTTGCGCTTCGTATCTGCGAGCGCCTTCCCCGGATTCGCGCGACCGTCGTCGACCTCCCCGTGGTCTGCGAGCTTGGGCGCGAACATATAGCGGGTTCGGCCCCGCTTTCGCAGACAAGCCGTATAGACTTTCATCCGTCCGACATCCGGAGCGGAGACCTGCCGACGCCGGCCGACCTCGTCTCTTTCAAGTCCGTCTTGCACGATTGGCCAGATCGTGACGCTAAGTTGCTGATCGAGCGCGCGCACTCGATCGTTCGGCCTGGGGGGCGTATCATGATATTCGAACGCGCCCCGCTCGATCTGCGCGAACGGCGCGTCACTTACGCGATGGCGCCGGACCTTGTTTTCCTGCATTTCTTGAGACCGCCGGAACTGTACCTGGAGGCTTTGGCTGCGCTTGGTTTCGTGTCCATCGACTATCAACGGATCGAGTTGGAGATTGGGTTCCATCTCATTGTGGCGAGGCGGCCGGCGTGACGGACCATCGGGGAAATTCGGTCAGGCCGTCCGATGACGACCCGTCGCAGCGCCTCAGGCGAATAGTGATTGTCGGCGGTGGAACAGCCGGGTGGATGGCGGCGATTTATCTCAATCGGATGGCCCGACCTTTGGGATGCGAACTGACGCTCGTCGAGTCCGCGGGCATAGGAACGATTGGCGTGGGCGAGGCGACAATCCCGTCGCTCGTGCATTTCCTGCGCGCGCTGAATCTGGACGAAGTGGAATTCATGCGTCGCTGTTCGGCGACGCTCAAACTTGGAATTCGCTTTGACGACTGGGTGGAGGAGGGCATAACCCATTGGCATCCGTTCGGTATATGCGGGGCCCGCGTCGGCGGACTTGACCTGTTCCACTTTTGGTTGAAGCGGCGGCTCAAGGCCGGCAGCAAGTTCGATTACTTCGATTTTTCGCTACAGGTCGCCCTGGCCGAGCAGGAAAAGGCGCCTTGGCCCTGGCAAGGCGCGTCGGTCGTGTCCCAGGCGGGGTCTTATGCCTATCATCTCGACGCGTCCGCGCTCGCCGATTACCTCAGGGACATTGCGACAGGCGAAGGCGTCAAACATATTTTCGGCCATGTGCGGGACGTCGGGCTCGACGCGGCGGGCGGGATCGCAAGACTTGATATTGGCGCCGAGCGCGTCATCGAAGGCGACCTGTTCGTCGATGCGACCGGTTTCGCCGGATTGCTGATTGAGAAGACGCTGGGCGATCCGTGGATCGACTGGTCGAATTCCATGCTTTGCGACCGGGCGGTCGCGCTGCCGCTGCCGCGCGGCGAAAGCTTCGCGCCGTTCACGATTTCGAAGGCGATGCCGGCCGGCTGGACCTGGCGCATTCCTCTCAGCAGCCGCACCGGGAACGGCTACGTGTTCTCCAGCGCTCATTGCACGACCGATGACGCCATCGATGCGCTCATCGCTCAATCGGGTCTGCGGCGTTCCCGCTCCGCCGATCCCCGCGTCATCGATATTCGCGTGGGCCGGCGAGCCAATTTCTGGGTCAAGAATTGCGTATCGGTCGGCTTGTCGTCGGGGTTCGTCGAACCACTCGAATCGACCGGCATACATCTGATCCAGAAGGCGGTCATGACGCTGGCCGATTATCTTCCCGATCGCAATTTCAATGCGGCCCTGCGCAACGCGTACAACGCGCGGATGGCGGAAGCCTTCGACGAGGTCCGCGATTTCATAATTCTGCACTACCTGCTGACCCGCCGGGGGGAGCCGTTCTGGCGCGATTCGCGCAACGTCGAAATCCCGCGAAGCCTGCGCGATAATCTGGCGTTATACGATGAGAACGGGCGGATCGACGCCCAGCAGATGCGGGTGTTTTCAGAAACAAGCTACTTCTTGATCCTTACCGGCGCCGGGCGGCTGCCACGGCGCCTCATTACCGAAGCGGAGCGAGCGAGCCCGGGCGAAGTCTGGCAAATCCTCGACCGCGTGCGTGCGGAAAACCGCCGGTTTGTCGAGCGCATGCCGACCCACGCGAACTATCTTGCCCAGCTCCACCGGGATCGCCCGTGAACCGGGATCACGATCTCGTCAGACGAATTGCGGCGCTTGGGTCGCCTTACGGTCTTGAGCGCTCCGCCAAGATCCGGGAGGGCGTCGTGCTTGACGCGCGTTTTCTGCTGAGCGTGCATCGAGCGGCGTTTGGCGAAGCGCCGCTCGAGCGCCTGAAGGCGATAGGCGCCGCGTTCGGCATGCCTGCGGCCATTTGCGAGTCCTTGGGGACGTCGCTCGATGGCGCCGACATTGTCCATTTTGGCTTCGAGGGCGGCCCCGATGCGGAGATCTATAAAATCTATTTCGAGTACGCGGAGCGAACCCGGGCGGCGATGGCGCGCCGCGAGCCGCAACCGACGCTGGTCCATCTCGCGCACAAGTGGGATCGCCTGCGCCCGGGGACGCAGGCCTTGACGCGCTACGTGTGGTCGCCCTGCCGGAGCCGGGCGGACATCGAAGCGAGGCTTCGCGCATTGGCTCAAGACAACGAGGCCGCTCGCGCGATGCGCTGCACCCTCGGCCTGCTCGACCGCTCGGATTCGCTTGCGCAGTCGGGCCGGATCTTGATGATGGAAGTCGAGGAAGAGGGCAATCCGAGGCATTCATGGGACCTGAACGTGTACGATGCGGATCTGACCGTCGCCGCCGCCGCCGATCTCATCGAAGAAGCCGCGGACGACTTCTCGGTCCCCCAGGCAAGGATAAAGGAATTTCTCGGTGGGTGCGGGAACCTCGCGCTCGGACATCTCTCGGCGGGCGTCGGACGCAACGGCGACGAGTTTGTGACTTTCTATTTCGGGATCGAGCCGCATTGAGAGGGAGCGATGACGCAATCGGACTTGAGTCTCGAGCGTTCGAAGCCGGGCGAGCGTTTTGCCGACTATTGCCTGTGGGACTACCATCCGGTCGCGCCGCCGCTCGGGAAGCTGAATTCCGCGAACCTGTTGTGGCGCGCGATCGAAGCGTCCGGGCAGGGCGCCCATCTGATCGCGGCTTGCAAGGCGCTGCGAGAGGGGCTTGGCGCGGGCCGGACCGTCTATGGCGTCAAGAAATTCGGCGAAAGGCTCAGCTTCGAGTTTTATTTTTATGATTACGGCCGGCTTGAGCGGCGCGTTTCAATTTCCAGGGTCGCCGAAATTCTCGCGCCACGGACGACGCTTCCGCTCGCCAGCCTCGAAAAAAGACCCTATTTCATGTTTTCGCTCGATCTCGACGAGGAGATTGCCTCGCGAAGGCGGCCGCTGGAGGTCGTTAACGTTTACGTTGGCAACCCGGGAAGCAGCGTTTCGTCCGGGATCTGTTACGAATTTACAGATGCGGGCTTGAGACTGGCCAACTTCTATTTCTTTTTCGACGCGCGAAAAGAGATGGACGACATCATTGCAAAAACGAGTTGCTCGGCCCATCATGATCTCAGGAGCTTTCCGCTTTCGCGAATACTCCGCCCGGAACTGCTCGACTGCGAGGTCGTCGTCGTGGCGAACAAGAAGGTCAACGACGGGATCTATTTTTCCCGTATCAAGATCGACACGTTGATCGACTTCCTCGATCGCGAGCGCTTTCCTGCCGATCTGACCGGCTTCGTTCGTCGCCATCGCGACAATCTGGATCATATGCTCTATGATGTGGGCGTGGATTACCAGGTTGAGGGCGCGGACGTGCGCGTTCTGAAAAGCGCGTTTTATGGCCTGCTTTGATTCGGCGCAGGGAAGGGGCGACGACGATGAATGGGCCATTGCCGCGCGAGCCGTCCAGGAACGAAAGGCCCGAGCGGCCAAAGCGTTTCGACAATCGCGATTACGTTTCAATCACAATGGAGTTTCGCTGCAATCTGCGGTGCGTCCATTGCATGATCGAAGGAACGATGGATCGGCTCGCCCCCGAACCTCGGGCGAAATTTGACGAACTGCTTGCGGTCAACGCGCGCGAGCGTCGGTGGAATGGCATTATTCTCACCGGTTCGGAGATCACGCTGCTACGTGACCTGCACGATCTGAGCCGGCGCGCTCGCGCGGCCGGATTCGAGCACGTCCGCATCCAGACCCACGGCATGCATCTGGCGGATGCGGATTTCTGCGAATCGCTCATCGACGCCGGGATCGACGAGTATTTCGTCAGCGTCGCCGGCCCCGACGCGGCCAGGCATGACGCGATTACGGGCGTGCCCGGATCGTTCGAAAAGACGCTGAGGGGGCTCGAAACGCTTGACAGGCGCGGCGGCGTCGTCGCGATGACCAACACAGTGGTCACCGAATTCAGTTATCCGGGCCTGGTCGAAGTCGTCGAACGCCTGGCGCACCTCCGCAACCTCGCCCAGATGGAGTTCTGGGTTTACTGGCCGATGCGCGAGTCGGACGATAAAAACCTGATCGCCTCTCATGCGGCGATCGCGCCCCACCTCAAGGCGGCGCTCAAGCGCGCGCGCGCGCTCGGGCGCGGCGTCGAGGTGAAAAACTTCCCGGAGTGTCTGCTCGGGGAAGAAGCGTCCGCGCTGGTCAACGCGCAACCTCAACTGCTGACCGATCCGGCATTCTGGCCGGAATTCATGCGCAATGGCTTTTATCAGTGCGTCTACCGGGAGCGCTGCGCTTCCGAGGAGTGCCTTGGTCTCTCGACGGCCTACATAGGTAAGTTCGGATACGAAGAGAACATTCTGTCGCCGATCGTCCGATGAACGTTTGCGGCGCCACTCTTCGGAACCAATCCATCCATCTCCGCGATGACGCCAATTGAATTTCAACAGGGGCGCGCTTTGCAAAAGTCGGGGTTGTCAGAAATCTTTTTCCAGCGCCAACTCTCCGATCTTGGCGTATCGCGCCTTCAAATCGACAAACGGCGTGGAAGCTTGGCTCCCGCCAGGCCCGAAGCCCCGGCAGCGCCTTCAGGAAGCTGGGCTTTCCATTGCGTGATCTGGTTGGCGTGAACATTGGAGGGTTGCGCGAACCGGGTCAGAGTCTTCTCGCGCTTCAGGGCGGCCAGAGCCACTATCGCCGCGAATGCCGGCGTGTGGTTCCGGCGCGGTCGTTTGGTCTTAATCTCTCCCGATGCGCCCCGACCATCGACGCCGTCAGGCAGAAAAGCCACCTATCGTTCCGTCCAGATTTCCCGACCCGGCTCTCACAGCCTCGAATCGATCCGTGCGGTCAAGCTAACCCTTTGTTATTAGACAATTTTTTGTTTCAGATCAATGCGCTGCATCCCAAATAGGTGTTCTGTTGACACACCGGTCGAGCGACTTGCAAAGCCAAGCTGGCGTCACCGGAGAGTCACCTGCCTCAGGTAGCAAAAGGGGGCAGCCGGCATCTTTTAAGGGGATACGGTCATGTTGAAGATTTACGTAAAAGCTAGCGATCTGCTGGCCAGTCTGCGATCGGACAAGCGCGGTGTGGTGTCGTTCGAATACGTGATCGTCGCGGCCGCCATCATCACCGCAGTGGGCCTCGCGTTTTCCGGCACCGGTATCGGTGGTGCGCTGACGACTGCGGTCAGCACCGTCGTCACCAAGCTCACAACGGCAATGGGCGGCACGGGGAGCTAATTCCGCTTGGCAAACGGAGGGACGCGGCGAGCCGCGGCCCTCCACCTCAACGCGGGAGGCAACCGATGAACTGGATTGCTCCCATGGTCTTATCGGTTGAAATAGCGTTGCTGCTCTATGTCGCGACGATCGATGTCGCGACAAGATTGATCCCTAACGAGACTAGCCTGGCGCTGGCGCTGCTGGGGATCGCAAGCCAATTTCCCGGTCCGACGCATATCGCCGAGTCTCTGGTCGTCGCCGCCATCCTGTTCCTGCTGCTCTTCGTCGTCTATCAACGAGGAGCCATTGGCGGCGGCGACGTCAAATTGCTGGTCGCGTTGGCGATTGGCCTCCCGTTGGGGGGCGTCGTGCAACTGTTGACAGTGACCGCGCTGGCGGGCGGCGTTCTCGCCATTTGGCATCTGATCATGCGTCGCCTGCCTGCGCCCCGGCCTGCGCCCTCCGGTTCGTCTTTTCCGCGCCGCGTCTACGCGGTCGAGCGTTGGCGCCATGTGCGGCGCGCGCCGCTCCCTTACGGCGCCGCCATCGCGTGCGGCGGTATCTGGACTATCCTCAGCCGAGGGTTCTGAAATGTCGTCAATGTTTCGCCTCTCGATCGTCATGGTGCTGTTGCTGGCGACGGTCGCGCTTGGGTTCATCGCTTACACCGCTAACATGCCAAAACCTGTCGCGCAGGCTCCTGCGGATGCGCAGAAGGCTCCGGAGCCCGAGTACGATATTGCGACGCGTGATTTAATGACTGGCACATTCTTGCGCGCCGGAGATTTCGTAAAGCGCCCATGGTCCGACAAGGCAAAGTGCCAGGCGGGGCCCGACGAGGTTCTGTCAGGGGACGAGATTCGTGAATCGCGCGGTCTTCTAGGTTCGCTGGTCATAAATTACGTCGAAGCCGGTTGTCCGATCCCTCGGAAAAGCGTCGTGCGGCCGCGAGAACGGGGTTTTCTCGCCAACGTCCTGGCAAAGGGCGCCCGCGCCATCAGCCTCAACGTCGACACGGAGTCCGGCGTCTCGGGCCTGATCTCGCCGGGCGATCGCGTCGATGTCATATTGACCCAGAGCGGCAAGGGGGATCGGGCGAATCCGTCGCTGAGCGAAATCGTTCTTCGCAACGTCCGGATCATTGCGATCGACCAGGAGATTGTGGAGGGCGACCAGGTCGCCAACGCCGCGACAGGAAAGATTGTGGAGGGCGTCCCGGGCGCCAACGCCGAAATTCGCAAGGTGGCCCGCTCCGTGTCACTGGAGCTTTCGCCAGAGCAGGTCAAAAAGATCGCTCTCGCGAAAGACCTCGGAAAACTTTCCCTTGCCGTCCGGTCAGCGGATGAAGTCAGCGAGGCGGCGGGCTCAGGCGCGCCCTTGGCTGTCAAGCCAGCGAACGCCGAGGACGCGGCTGACTCGGGCGCGACCTTCGGTCGCGATGTGTCGCCCGAACTCGCCCGACAGCAGGACGCCGAGATCGCCGGACAGAAGGCCGACATCGCCCTACAGAAGGCCATGGCCCTACAGACCGCCCGACAGAAGGCCGAATTCGCCCGCCAGATCACAACGGTGGTCGTTTATTCAAAAGGCCATTGCAAGGAATACACGGTCAGAAGTCAGGGGTTTTCGGATGCGGGACTCGTATTGGGTTGCCGTGGATATCCGGAAATTGCCCGCACGAGCGCGGCTTTGGCGAGCGACAACGGTGAGAAAGCCAAAGAGTAGCAAGGCAAAGTATGCTGGAATCGATGATGACCATCAATGTTGCACCCGTCAAACCGCCCGAGGCCGCGCCGTCCAGCCTCATTCGCGACCGGATCGTCTGTTTCGTCAACGACGACCTGAGCGCCGACGCTCTGCTCAAAGGCCTCGAGGGCTGCAACATCGAAATCAAGCGCGGCACGATACGCAACGCCATCCACATGCTCGAAACCGATACCGAGTTGCTCGCGCTGGTGGCCGACATCAGCGAGGTCGACGATCCGTTCGCGCAACTTGAAGGGCTGTCGCGCGTCTGCCCGGCCGATGTTCGGGTCGCATTGATCGGCGACAACAAGGAAATCGCATTCTACCGCGCTCTCATGGACCTTGGCCTGAGCGAATACCTGCCGAAGCCGCTCACGCGCAATATTGTGCAGACCCAGCTGCGCCGGAGGCTGATCGATGAAGCAGCGCCAGGTCCGATCGATCGAGGTGGACAGGTGGTGTCGATCTGCGGCGCCCAGGGCGGCGCCGGAGCGACGAGCATCGCCATCGGTCTCGCGATGCTGCTGGCCGAGACCACAAAGGCCAAGGTCGCGCTGCTCGACCTCAATCTGCAAGGCGGCGAGTCCTCCGTGATGTTGGGCGTCCGGCCTGGGCAGGGGTTACGTATCGCTCTGGAAAATCCGGCGCGGGCGGACTCGCTGTTCATCGAGCGCGCGGCGATCGAGATCAACGACCGGGTCAGGCTGTTTGCCGCGGATGAGGAACTGGACGCGACGTTCGCGATCACCAAGGAAGGCGTTAGCCATGTCCTCGGTCTGCTCCGCCAGCGGTTCAACTACATCGTTGTCGATCTGCCCATCCCGTTGTCGCCAGCCATCTATCCGGTGATCGCCGCTTCCCGTCACGCCATCGTGCTGCTGGAAGCGGAAGTTACGGGGTTGCGCAACGCCAAGGCGTTGCGCGCGGCCCTCGCCAGGATTGCTGGCGAGAATCGCGTCTTGACCTTGCTCAACCGGGCCGATCGCGCCGGCGGTCTGCCCATCGAATCGATCGTGAAAGGACTCGGCGGGAAACCGGACCTGGTGATTCCGGACCTCGGCAAAGGGATGACCGAGGCGATCAATCTCGGGATCCCGGCTCTGAATCACGTGCCCAGGCTGCGACGTCATCTCGCCCCGATTGTGCGGGAGATCGCGGCGCTCGAAGACGAGAGCAAGGGATGGTTAAGGAGGATTCTGGGGCGATGAAACCGTTCGGCAAGGCCACGCGCGACGGCGCGTCAGAGCGGTTGACGCCAATGACGCCAACGACGCCCGAACTCGCCGACCCTCCCTCCGAGCAACCCGTGATGTCGGCTGCGCTGCGCGAACGGGTCATCGAGCAAATCGACCCCTCCGCGGCCTCGACCGTTTCGCGCGAGGTTCTTCGGCGGCAGATCGAGGAAATCATCCACGAAATCGCCAATCACGATCACCTTCAGTTGTCAGGTCGCGAGCAGCTTCAACAGGCCGACGAACTTGCGGACGACATGATCGGTTACGGGCCGTTGCATGCGCTGCTGCTGGACGAGTCCGTCAGCGACGTGATGGTCAACGGACCCGCCAACGTCTATGTCGAGCGAAAGGGCAAGCTGGAGCGGGTCGCGATCCGATTCCGCGACAACGATCACATTACCGCGGTGGCGCAGAAGATTGCGGCGCGCGTCGGAAGGCGCGTCGACGAATCCAGCCCGATGGTGGATTGCCGATTGCCGGACGGCAGTCGCGTCAACATCATCCTGCCGCCGCTGGCGATTCACAGTCCCTGCATTTCCATCCGCAAATTCCCGAGCCGACGCTACGATATCGCGGGCATGATCGAAAATGGCACCATGACGCCGGCCATCGGACGCCTGCTCGAGATCGCCGCCCGGTGCCAGCTCAACATGGTAGTTTCCGGGGGCACCGGTTCCGGCAAGACGACGTTGCTGAACGCCATAAGCCAGTTCATCGATCACAGCGAACGCATCGTCACCATCGAAGATGCGGCGGAGTTGCAGCTTCAGCAGCCGCACGTGATTACCCTGGAGACACGGCCTCCGAGTCTCGAAGGCACCGGGCAGGTGACTCAACGCGATCTGGTATGGAACGCCCTGCGCATGCGTCCGGACAGGATCATCGTGGGCGAAGTGCGCGGCTCCGAAGCCTTCGACATGCTGCAGGCGATGAACACCGGCCATGACGGCTCGATCGCCACGGTGCATGCCAATAGCACGCGCGACGCCCTCACCCGTATCGAAAACATGGTTCAGATGGGGCAGTTCAATCTGCCGTCCCGGTCCATTCGTTTTCAGATCGTCGCCGCGCTGGATATCATCATACAGGTCGAACGCATGCGCGACGGCCAGCGTCGCATCGTCCAGATCAGCGAAGTGACCGGCATGGAAAGCGATGTGATCACCACCAATGACATCGCGCTGTTCGAATTCCAGGAGGAGACGGCCCAGGGACGGATAGTGGGCGTCTACAGGTCCACGATGGCCGTCCCGAAGTTCAAGAGCCGCCTTGTCTATTACGGGCTGGATCGAGCATGGGCCGAGGCAGTGAGGGAGCTATGACCGCGCAGTTCTGGATCGTCCTCGCCCTGCTGCTGCTGATTGGCGCAGCGTCCGTCGCGCTGGTTCTCGACGGGCGGCAGACGCGCATGGATCGCCACGTCGAGGCAGCGCTTTCAACCTCGGTTTCGGCGAGCGCGCCCTCTATCCGTCGCCCAAAATTAGCGGCCAAGGGACTGCTTCTGCATCGGCTGGCGAATTACAAGGCTGGCATACCTCAGGCAATTCACCCACTTTATATCCTGCTTGCCGGGGCCATCGCGGCGATGGCGGTTTTTTACTTGAATAGCTTGTTTGAATATCCTCTACTCTACGCGACTGTAGCTGCTTTCATCGTGGCGCTGATGGTTGTGCGGGGCCTGTTTGGCTCGCAGCGCCATCGTTTCGTCAACCAATTGTTCAGGCAAATGCCGGACACGATCGGACTGGTGACAAGCGCCGTTCGATCCGGTCTGCCTATCGGGGAAGCGTTTCGCAGCATCGCTCGTGAAATGCCGGAACCCACGGCGGGCCAATTCGCCATCATCATCAACGAGCTGAATTTGGGGCGGCCTATCGAGGAAGCGATGGAAGACGTCTATCGGCGGACGGAGGTGGCGGAATATGGATTCTTCGCCGTAACGCTCGCCGTGCAAATGAAGGCGGGCGGCAGCTTGTGCGATACCTTGCAGACTTTGGCCGACACCGTGCGCCAGCGCGTCGGGATGGCCGATCGCGCCAAGGCCATGGCGGGCGAGGTGATTTTTTCGTCACGCGCTCTTTCGGTATCGCCTGTGGTGATCGGGGCGATGCTGTATATGGTCAGCCCGCAAATGGTCGATCTCCTGTTCACCGATCCGACCGGCAGGAAACTCCTCGCATATGCGGGCTGTTCGGTGCTGACGGGATCGCTGGTGATGCGCTGGATGGTCAGAAGGGGTACGACGCTATGACCCTTGCTCTTGTTCTTGTGGCACTCGCCATAGGCACTGCGACTGCCGCCGCCGTGTTGCTCATCCGCGAAGCCGAAATTGTTGCGCTGAACAAACGGGTGTCAAAGGTGGTGACCGGCTTGCCCAGTCGGTCGCCCCCCGTCCAGGGCATGGTCGCCTGGCTTGCATCGCTCGGTGGGCGCTATCGCCGCTTCTACTCGGCGGAAAACCTGGAACAGCTGCGAACGATTGTGCAATCTTCAGGATTCAATCCTCATCAGGCGCTTCCGATCTGGATCGGCGTCAAGGCCGTCAGCGCGGTCTCGTTCCCGCTCATCGCCCTGATCGTCGCGGAATTTCTCGCGATGCCGCTGCGCGCCGCGTTGGGTTTTGCGCTCGTGGGCATGGTGATCGGAATCATGGGGCCGCGATTCATTCTGTCGGTCCACAAACGGAAATTCGACGCCGCCGTTCGGAAAGGCATCCCGGACACCATCGATTTGCTCGTCGTTTGCAGCGAAGCGGGAATGGGCCTCGAAAGCGCGGTCGAACGCGTGGCCGAAGATATGGAAATGTCCAATCCGCCGATGTCCCGGACTTTATCCAATCTTCTTGACGATCTCCGGATCTTGCCGAATCGCCGCGAAGCATTCGACAGACTGGGGGCGACTTCCGAGGGGCTCCACCGATTCGGCAGCATGGTCAGCCAGAGTCTGCAATATGGAACGCCGTTGAGCCAGGCTCTGCGCTCCATCGCTGAAGAACTCCGAAGGGACTCAATGATAACTCTGGAAAAACGGGCGCACGAATTGGGCGGCAAGCTGATCATTCCGATGGTGCTGTTCCTGCTTCCGGCCATGTTTGTCATTATGGGCGGAAGTTCGTTTCTGCATCTCATCAAGGCATTCAAACCGCAATAAGGACGGATAAGGCCATGAGCCGGGCTGGAGCTATCGAGAGAACCTGCACACCTTCAGCGCTCAAGCGCCCCAAAGGCTCGCTGCTGGCGGACCGACGCGGCGCCGTCGCGTTTGAAGCGCTCATTGTCTTTTCTTTCATGTTGTTCAGCTTGCTTTTCCCGGCGGCCGACCTTGCCGTCGCCAGCTTCCAGTTTATCTCCGCGTTGGAGGCGTTGCGGGGCTTCGGGCAATATGTGCAGTACTATCAACCGCAGCCAGATGTGACCAACATAACGACCTGGGTGTCAGGGCTGCGAACGACGGTTGCGGGTTATACCATCGGCAACATCAAGGTCCTTTGCGGCGACACGGGCGCCGGCGTCGCCTGCACTGCAGCCAACATGACGACTTCGCCCACCAAATACTATTCCTACACGACGACCGTCACCTTGACGCCGTTGGTGTTGAAGAAGGTGTTGTGTACGAGCAAGAACATCAATCCCTGCGCCTTCACGCTGCCTTATACCGAACGCTTCCAATAGGAGGGAGCCATGCGCAATCTGCTCCGTTGCCGTCGAGGCGCAGTCGGCTTCGCAACCCTGATCGCCATGGTGCCTCTGATAGGCGCGGTCGCGCTCGGCGGCGAGGCGGCAACGTGGTACGTCATCAGGCAACAGGCCCAGAACGCCGCCGATGCGGCCGCCTACTCGGGGGCCTTGACGTTGTCATGCACGCTTGGCGCGTGTAGCGACGCCCAAACAGTGGATTATCGCGGCAAGGAATTTGCGGCGCAAAACGGCTTTTGCAACTCCGGCGACACCGGCTATCCCGGCAACGCCTGCCTGCCGACGAGACCACCGCAGAGCGTTACAATCACCCAGACAACATGGAACGGGAAGCCCGCCGTTCAGGCGACGGTCCAGCAGACACAGCCGACGTACCTCGCGGGCGTACTGGGTTTGACCACTGTCCAGATCGGGGCCACCGCCGTTGCTCAGGTGTTCGCTATCACTACCATTACTCAGCAGCCGCCTTCCTGCGCCAGTAACTGCGGGTGCATCTTGCAGACCAAGAGCAATCCTGCCGGAGGCACTGGACTCTCTATGAGCAATGGCGTCTCTGTCACACTTAACAATTGCGGCGTGAAGGTTAATGCGACCGATAAAACAAAGGCGTTGTCGGTGACCGGAGGCGCGCTGCTCACGGTGACCGGAGGCGCGCTGCTCACATCGCCATCCTTGTCAGTCAACGGCGGCGTCGCGATTAACAATGGCGGCAAAATCAAGATTGACAAGGACGCCGCCAAAACTTCGTGCCCGACGCCTTGCCCTTATAGCACTGGTAAAAACGTCGGCGATGATCCCTACGCAGCCGCAGGCGTAGTGATGCCAACGAGTTCCGGCGGTCCGACGACAAACTGGACCTGCGGCGGGGGGGCGACTTGCAATGTATCGCCTGGCGTCTCGACAAGCGTCGCACTTGGCAATGGCTCAACGTTTAATATGCAGCCCGGCATCTATTTTATTAACAATGGAATCACGATCGGGGGGGGTGTGACAGTGAAGTGCCCTTTGTGTACGGCGGGCGCGGGCGTCACCTTTGTAATTAACAGCGGTACAGTTAACATCGGAAATGGAGCTAGTGTCACACTGACTGCACCGTCTACCGGTCCAACGGCGGGTATTGCCTTTTTTGGGTCGACGAGCGCTAGCGAAATCAATGTTAACAACTTTGCTGGAGGTGTTATTATGAAAATAACTGGCGTTCTTTACTTCCCTACTCAGACATTGTCTTTTAGTAACGGCGTCACTACCAATAACGGGGCTCCGTGCACTCAGCTTATAGCAGCATCAATTAGCATGGTTGGTGGAGCTACGCTTAACAGCACCCAATGTCCTCAAGGTATGTTGGAGATTGGAGCTACAGAGAAATCGACAACTACATCTTCAATCGTCCTAGTCAAGTAATAATTTTATTAACAGTAAATTACGGAGATCAAAATGTCGCGGGCCTCATCAATATTCCACTCGGCCACTTTAACGCGGTGAATACACAAATTTGTCGGGGAACATCAGGATGAGAAAGCTCGATCGGCGCGGCACTGCGGCACTCGAATTTGCGCTGGTCGCAGTGCCTCTGTTCACCTTGATGTTCGTCATCTTCGATCTGGGGCGTTATGCGATCACGGCGCAGTCGCTGCGGATGCTGGCGAACGCCGAGGCGCGCGCGGTCATGATCAAATGCTACACGCCCGACGTCACGGCGCCCACGAAGCTGTCGCCCGCCGGGTGCACCAGCGACGAAATGTTGACGGCGGACAAGCAAGCGGTCGCGCCCTTCCTCTATCTCGGCGGTCTCGCGCCTACGATGACCATAACGGCGTCGGCGAACGCGCTGACGATCAAGGCGACTCAACCCGGCTTCACCATGTTGATGCCGATCTGGGGCGCGACGCTCAACGCGCCCAGCGCGTCGACCTCGATTCCGTTCTAGCGGTGCGAACCGACGCATTACCAACGAAAGCCTGTCTGGAAATCATAACCCGCGACGTTTTTGCTATTGGCCGCCGGGAGCGCCGCCGGCCGGAGCGCCGCCGCCTGCCTGCGGGCCAGAAGTCGCATCGCCGCCGCCCCGGCGATCCGGATTGGAAGCGCCCGTCTTATTGAGGACTTCCGACGGTTCGTCCTTGCTGCCGGGTTCGGTGTACCATTTGTAACGTCCGCTCGCATAATTGCCACCCGCGCGCGCCGCGGTTTCGCCGGGCGTTACGATATTCCTGTCATAAGCGCGGCGCGGCGTCGGATCGGCAATCATCTGGGCCTTGTTCCAGGCGACGGCGTCGCCGGCGCTGAAGGTCACGCTGTCCTTGCGCTCGAAATATTGGTTGCTGCAAGCCGAAAGGCCCAGCACGGCGGCGCCCAGGAAAGACCGGGAAAGCAGGCGCATCATTTCGGCACCTCCCAGGGCCAATGCAATCTGTTGGGGTCTTCCTGTATCCCCGGCGCGCCGGGCGCCATGCCCCCGTTCAGATTCTGCGCGTGACCGTCCGGCGTGACATAGGTCGGCTGAGCTTTCGGAACTTCCAGCTGCTGCCTCAGGAACATGTCGATGTCATTGGCCGGGAGCCGGGTGTCGAGCGGCGTCTTCAACTTCACATTGGGCGGCAGCGGTTTGACGACATGCGGCGAAACCAGCATGACCAGTTCGGTTTCCTGGTTCTGGAATTGCTTGCTGCTGAACAGCGCCCCTAGATAGGGGATGGTCCCCAGCCAGGGCAGGGCTTCGAGCTGGCGCTGGGATTTGGATTGCAACATGCCGGCGATGGCGAAAGCCTGCCCGTCGCGCAGTTCGAGCGTGCTGCTGGCCCGGCGCATGGTGATGCCGGGAACAGCCACGCCGGCCGTCTGGACGACGATGCTCGGGTCGATATCGCTGACTTCGGAATTGAGCTTCAGGCTGATAACGCCATTCGCCAGCACGGTAGGCGTGAATTTCAGCCTGACGCCAAATTGCTTGTAGTCGATGGAGACCGTCGCCGCGCTGCCGGTCCCGCTGGTGCTCACCGGCACGGGAAATTCGCCGCCGGCAAGAAAATCCGCCGATTCGCCTGAAAGGGCGACGAGATTGGGCTCGGCGAGACGGCGGACGACCTGATTCTCCTCCAGCGCGCTGAGCACGAGGTCCAGACTGCCGGCCCGGGAATTGACCAGGTTCGCGAGGATCGTCGCAAAGGGGCTCGCGGCGCTGGCAATTCCGGTGACCGAACCTGAGATAGCGTCGGGGATCGGCGTGTTGTCGAGGGAGTTGGTGCCAACGTAGGTCTTAGAGCTCAGCGTCGCGTTGCCGTTGAGCGCACTGCTGTAAAGCGAGTTGCTGACCGTGTTCTGGCCAACCACGGCGCCAGAGTTGTAGCTTTTCCAGAATGCGTTCCACCTCACCCCAAGATTGCGCACCGCCTGACGGTCGGCCTCGACGAAACGCACCTGCAACATCACCTGCTGCGGCGCAGCGACGCTGAGATTGTTGACAACGTTCTTGCCATCCGGCGCCATGCCGGCGGCGACCCGCATCGCGCGGTCGGCGGCCAGTCCGTCGCTGACATTGCCGCTCAGGACAATATTGCCGTTGACCTCGCGGACACGGATGCCGCCCTCGCCCGCACCCCGGCGCAACTCCGAGGCCATGGCGCCGGTGTCGAGTTGAACATTGACATAAACCACGCCCAGAAGTTTCTCCTGCGCGTCGTAAAGCGTCACATTGGTGGCGCCGATCTTCAGGCCGACGATACTGAGCGTTTTGTTGCTGATAGGGACGACCTCCGCGATGGCCGGATCGCCGACGACCGCCTTGGCGAAAGCAAGCGGGAAGCGCAGGCTTCTCGAATTATTGACGACAATGCTGGCTCGCAAGGCGAAGGCGAGCGCCTCGGCGCCCGCATCCGGCGGCGGCGCTGTCCCGGCCTGCGCCAGCATGGGATCCGCCCGGTGCTCGCGCGCCGGGGGCGAACGGGCGGGCGTTGAAACCGGCTCGGCGGCGGCGACGAAAGCCCGGCCGGAAAGGAAGGTTTGGCTGCGCCGGCTCTTTGCCTCCCAGGTTGCGGCCTCGTTGGCCGTGAGCGCCGCGATGTCCGGCGCGTCGCGCGGCGCGAAAGCCGATGTCGGAGGCGCGGCTTTCCCGGCCAGGAGCCCACCCATTGGCCTGGGGTCGAACATCCACGGGTTGTTGGGGTTCGGTGGCGGCGCATTGGCGGGGAGCGCGCCATATAATGATCTGGACGCCGAATTGGTGGCCTGCTGCGCGCCAGCCGCGTCAGGATTGGCGAACAAACCGATGCTGGCCGCCGCGACCAACGCCGCCGCGACCAACGCCGCTTTCACAGACCATTGCATGACCAAACAAAAGCTCCGATTTCATCGACATTGGCCGACAACTGCAGTGCACAATTTCTTCCCCGAAAACACGAGCAATGACGCGCGTACCGTTCGCGCAAAAAAAAGTCCTTTAAAATTCAACGAATCAGTACCATTAAATGGCGGAAATAAACAAAGTAAAAATATGCTTATCCCGCGCGAAGCGAATGATTCGCCGGGCAGGGTTGCATCCGCGCCACATAACCGCCGCGTCATCGTTCGTCGCGGCCGCTTCATGGATTTGGCGCAGCGAAGCCATTGTAACGGTGCGCGTCCGCGCCGCTGACGCGCGGGGCCGGGACATTTCGATTTTGGTCAAAGCGAAGGTGGGCTGTCATTCCGCTGGTCGGGGCGCCGCAGCGATTCTCATCGAGAGCGCCAGGCTGGTCAGCGAAGGCTGTCGAACCAGTAAAAGGGTTGTCCCGCGCCGTCCGGCAGCGGGATGGCGCCGCGTCCAGTCCAGAAATAGCCCTGACCGGACTCTGCAAGGGCAATATTGTTGATGATGGTCGGATTATACGGCGCCAGTTCTCGCGCCCTGAAGAAAAGACGCAGGGCGGCGCGCCGGTCGCCGCGCAGCAGACTTTCATAGCCGCGATTGTTCAGGATCACGAAGCGGACAGCGCCATGGCGCTCGGCCTGACGATAGGCGCGCGCCGCAAGATCGAAACGTCCGATGCGGTCGTAGCTTGCGGCCAGCCCGGTCCACGCCGCACTGTTTTGAGGCGTTGCCTCGACGGCGCGCAGATAATGTTGCTGGGCGAGGCCATAATCGCCATGGACGAAATGGGCCCGGGCCAGGCGCGTGTCCTCGTCGCCGCCAAACAGGCGCGGGTCATATTCATTTTCGATAAAGCCCCATGTTTCGGCCTGGGCGCGGGGCGCGACCGACAGGACGCCCGAAAGCGCCGCCGCCAGAATAAAAACGATATTCGCCAATCCGAGACGGCCGGTCACATGCGCCTCCTGCGAAATCGGGCTTCCTATAATGCATTATCGACCGATTCTTTGGAAACTCAAAATTAAAGCCCGCGCCAGAGCGAATTTTCGGTACTCAGAATTTGATTTGTGAGAGGGGAGCTTTACTGAATTCGAGCCTGGCGCCGCGCGCGGCGGCGAAACAGCTTCCCCGCCCGGTTCAGCCGTTCTTCCTTCGACAGCATGATGGCGTGACAAGGCCCCGAAATTCTGGCCAGTCATGACTGGAATTTCAGCTGCCTTGGCTCAAGGCGCGGGATGGTCCCATTGCGCCATAGTCCCATGACAATGGAGAGCAGGGTCGCCGACGCTTGTCCGAACAGCCGTTGAGGCTGAATGGGCCAGTCTCACTGGATGGCGTTGTTGAGGACGACGACGGCGATCAGGGCGACCGCCGGGGCGACGTAGCGCGTGCGCCAGCGGGTCATGACAAGGACGCACGCGAGCATGAGGGCCAGTTTGGGGACCGCCCACCAAGGTCCGAAGGTCGTCATGGCCCAGGCAGCCACCGGGTTGGCTTCCCACCCGCCCGCAGCCAGCACCTGCCGTGTGGTGAAGACGTCGGCCACTTGCAGCACGACGAATGTTAACAACAGAATAAGTTTTGTCACCGGATGCCCCCTCGGCCATGTCGTTGATAGGGTATGTCGAGTGGGCTGTATTCCCCCCACTTGACGGCGACGATATCCTTGCAAGACCTGCGCCGCGCATTTGGGCGTGGAATAGGGTGACCTTGGCGGGATATCTTGACATAGGAGCTCGAATGTAAGCGGTACGCCGCAGCCACGGGCTGATTTTTGATTTCGGTTAGCGGCGGTGCGGCGAGCGCGATTTTGCAAGGCGCCGACTGGAAGCGCGCCGATCCGCGCAGTGCCGGTATAGAATGGGCACGACGTTGGCGATCG
>NZ_CAIUXT010000193.1 GCF_903903185.1 uncultured Rhodoblastus sp. | reverse complement strand
CGGCTGGAAACGAGAACGGGAGAATCGTTATGTCATTCATGGCGGGCGTGGCCGGAGCGAAAGCGCGAAAGGGTGGGTGTAAGCAACCGAATCCTACGCGATATCAGCGCATTGCGCCACGCCCGCCAGCCTCAAAAAAAAAGCCGTCATGAATAAGATGGGTTAGCAATATAAACGAGCCGAAAAATTTTCCTCGGACTCGAGAACCGGCTATGGCCATATCCCATGCCGAGCGGGGTCGCGATTTTATCAAGTGGCAGGACGCGCAAAAAGGAGATCGGCTGGAAGGCCAGCGCGAGATCGTCAACAGTCGCCGGATCGAGTTTCACGATCAGCCAAAGTCCCGCTGCGCCGCCGCCACGACTTCGTCGAGCCGCCCCTTTTTAAGTCTGTCGAGGGGCGATCCTCCGATACTCGGCTTCCGCTGGATCAGCCATTGCCAGGCGACGCGGGGATTTTTGATGATCCTGGTGACGGCCGTCATGCCTTCGACGGGCCGGCCATCGACAAATTGAGCCAGCGGGAACACATGCTTTCTTTCACCTTTGAGCAGGCCGATGACGGCGCCGCGCTTTTGCCAGTCGTGCAGCGTCGATCGTTTCGTTCCGAATTTCGTCTCGATATCGCGCGGCCCGCCGACCGGGCCAGCCCAATCTTCAAGGCGCATGGAGATCGCCGTGGCGTCAAGACTCCGGCGTCCTTCCTCAACATCTCCCAAGGTTCCGAGGCCCTCGCCCTTGCTTACCTCAACAGGCTTGGTGACGTGAACCGGCGCAAGTTCGACTGGCGCCCTTGCCGCTAAATCGGCGACGGCGGCTTCGACGACCTTGGTCAGTTCGCGTTCATGCGCGACAAGGGTATGCTGCTTTCTGACGCTGAGCTGGGAAGCGACACCTGAAAGTGCCAAGATGACCGCTTTGGTCGTGGTCAGAGCGGCTTTCGAAGCGCCAGGATTGTGCCGAGCCAGCACTTTGACAATTTCAGCGGCGGCGGCCGCATTGATAATGATCTGTCCGCCGCCGCCGGGGGATTTGCGGACTGTCTCGCTCATTTCCGTCTCCAATGAAATTCTTGCTCTAAATAGTCCATATTGTCCGGAATGTCCAGATCGGGCATGCGATGTTATCGCGTTCGCATGCGAACGAAGCCTGCCATTTTGTTGCTATACCCCGACTCGTACATAAAGGAGCATCCGCGCCGCATTCGCCTCGCGCCGCTGGAAAACTTTTCTGCGCCCAGGATCGGCGCTTTAGCCGCTGGCAAGCTTGAAAGTCCGCTATGCGCAAAATTCATCGGGCTTCTCCAGCAAACCCGAATTGCCGCTTTTGGCGCGAAGCTGGCGACCAGCAATCGTTTCGAGTGACCGCTAACTGCGGCTTGGAGTTTAGTGCCAGGAGCACGCCTTGTATCTCATCGATTGCGGAGAGTTGGGAACAGATGTCGGAGTGGTCGACTAGCCGCAATGAACAAGAGGACGTTCAGTTTTGAAAGCCGTCGTGACAACGACTGAACGGTATGACAACCTCGTCCAGCATTTTCGACGACGGGGAGCGCCTCATGGAAGGAACCATCCTCATCTATGGAGCGACCGGTTATACCGGCAAACTCATCGCGAAGGCGGCTGTCGAATGCGGCGTGCGCCCAATACTAGCCGGACGAAATATCGAAAAGGTGAAAGCGGTCGCCGAACCGCTTGGGCTGATAGGACGCGCGTTCAATCTCGGCGCCTCCGCGATCCTTGATACGGCGCTCAGGGACGTTTCGGTCGTACTCTGTGTCGCCGGCCCTTTTTCCGCGACGGCGCGGCCAATGGCGGATGCGTGTATCCGCAATCGAGTTCACTATCTCGACATCACCGGGGAAATTGACGTCTTTGAGGCGCTGGCGTTGCGCGATGCCGAGGCCAAGCGGCAGGGCGTGATGCTGCTGCCCGGAGTTGGCTTCGACGTCGTGCCGAGCGACTGCCTCGCCGCGCATATGAAGCGACGGCTGCCAGACGCCAGCGATTTGAAACTCTACATTTCACTGGGGGACGATATGTCGCGCGGCACGGCCAAGACCATGATCGAGGCGATCGCCGCCGGTACGCGCATTCGTCGCGGAGGCCGTCTTGTCTCTCATGATCGCGCGGAAGCGGGCTCGTGCGATTTCGGCGAGGGAGAAAGGGCCACGTTCCAAGTCAGCTGGGGCGATGTCGCAACGGCCTTCCATTCTACTGGAATCCCTGACATCGAAGTCTATTTCGAAGCAACTTCGGCGGCTAAAGCGCTCGTGCGCATGCCCCGGCTGGTAAAGTCATTTCTTGGCCTTGGCTTCATGCAGAGCTTTCTTAAAGCCGGCGTTGACCGTATGCCGGAAGGTCCAAGCGAAGCGGCGCGGCGCGCCGGTCGCGCCATCCTCGTGGGAGTCGCGCGCAATGACAGGGGCGGGTCGGTGCGCTCTCGCCTGAGGACGCCGGAGGGCTATACTTTGACGGTCGCGACCGCGCTCGACGCAGCCCGTCGCGTAGCCGGCGGAGAGGTCAAGCCTGGGTTCCAAACGCCCAGCCTCGCGTTCGGCGCCGATTACATCCTCAGCTTCTCGGGCGTTACGCGCGAGGATCTCTGAAGGTCGCCTATGGCGACCTGAATTCGAGACCAAACCGCGCCGTTGCTATAGTGCCGGCATTCAATGGTTCAGATTGAGTCCGAATCTTTCGGGCTCGTTTGTCCAGATATCAAGATTAACTCATAGTGCGTGAGTCCTCGACAAACTTACGTCAACTGCGCCCCGATTGCCTCGCCCTCCCTTGCAGTCAGGCAAAAATCGAAAATGGCCAAATCCTGCGCCATGTGCTCCGGCGAGGAGGTTCCTGTCAGACAGGCCATGCCGCTTTGCGTCAAATAACGGAAAAACACTTGGGCAGGGGTGCGGCCGTATTTTTCCGCTATTACTGTAACAGATGGCGCGGCGAGGATTTGCGGATTGGCGGTCAGGGTCCAGAAACTTTGATAAACAATGTTTTTGTTGCGGCATAAAGCCCGGAGCACCCGGTCATAATCCGTCTTGGCGTGAAAGCGGTTTTGCAGCGCCGCCGGTTTTATCCGGGCGGCGCGCCACAGGCGTTCGAACCTTTTCGGCTCGTAGCAATTGCTGATGCCCAATTGGCGGACAAGGCCCTGGTCGAAAAGGCGCTCCATGGCGCCCCACGCCTCGAGCGTGTCGCTGTCCTCGGGATAGGGCGAGTGCAGGATGAGGCTGTCGAGAGTGTCCACGCCAAGATTGCGCAGCGAGACCGCAAAAGATTGCTGGACCTGTTGTTCTATGCTGGTGCTTGGATCATAGGGGACGTTGTCAGGGTCTTGCCCTCGCAAGGGCGAGAATTTGGTTTGCAGAAAAATGTCCGAACGCAACACCCCTTCGCGGGCGACCACGGCCAGCGCCTCGCCTACGCCGGGCTCGTGATAATGTTTGGGCTGGCAGGCGGTGTCTATGCCGCGAAAGCCTGCGCGCAAAGCCTGGGCGACCAGTTCCGCCGTGCGCTCCTTTTTCCACGCCGTGCCGTAAATCAACTGGGGCACGGTGACGCCGGCTGCGGTGAGGATATGGCGCTCATCCGCGACAGCTCTCGTCATATAAAGTCCTCTCAGGCCGGTCCGGCGAAAACCGTAAGCACGCCAGTATAGCCGTAAAGATGATGACGGGCGATTTCGCCGCCAGCGAAAAAGCCGATCAGCGGAATATCGCCCAAAGCCTCGCGCACCATTTTGAATTCGGCGTGACGGGCGCCGAAATGCGGCCCGCCGCGCCCTGAACAGCTGATGTAAAGCGCGCCCCGCATGCCGCCCGCGGCCTCCGCCTGGGCGCGGACCTCACCGACGATGCGAAGCAGGTCCTGTTGCGCGGCGACCGCGTTGCGCTGGCAAAATGCCAGCCTCATGCCGTTTTCCATTGTCTCCGCGATCGCCAGTACGCCGGACTTGCGCCCGACGCCGACGATATGGCGGACTTCCGTATTGGCGCCGAATTGACCGGGCTTTGCCGAGGCATCCTCGCTGGTCGTCACCAGCCCCACCAGCGTCGCGGCCAAGGCGCCGTTCAACTCCGGGTCGGACAAATCGGGATCGAGACCAAGGTCTTCGAGCACGCAATCGATCGCCCTGGCGCCATCGAGTGTCACCAGCAAATTGCCCTCCGCGCGGGTGATGGCGCGTTGCGGCCCGATGGGCAGGCACCCCTGCGTGACCCGCGAGACAATCGTCACCTCCGAGCTGAAGGCGACTCCGGACAGCCCCTCGGCCAGCACGTCATCGGCAAGGCAAAGCGCTTGGGTCCGCGACGAAGACAAGCCACCGAACAAATAGCCCGACGCAGTTCGCTCGCTCAGCGCCTTCAATTGCGCGGCAACATCGGTGGCGCCAATGGCGTGGACAAGCGCGGCGAAAGGCTCGAAACCAGAGCAAGCTTGGAGAGTCTCAAGCGCGGAAAAAACCTTGAACGAATCTGGTGGCAATTCCGCCAACATAAGCGCCATCGCCGGTTCATCGAAATATTCAACCGCGCCGGCGCCCACGCCTACCCCGACGGCGCCGACCCAGTGCAAGCCGGGCATGGCGTCGCGCAGCGCGGCCAGAATGCTACCAGCAGCCTTGGCATAATAATCGCTCAGATAACACCAGCCAAGATTGGGATTTTGCCCCTGCTGCAATTGCCGATCAACCTGTTCCCGGCAGGAGGCAAAAGCAATTGTCCAGTCCGCGTGGCCAGCATGGGCAGAGATGAAAGCGCTCATGGTCAGGCTCCGGAAAAAGGCTAAGGGTCATCAGCAATCAAGCGTTATGAGCAATGGCCGTGCCAGTTCCGCGCGGCGGCTGCTCGAATTACGGAACGGAATGCTATAGATCCGGCACGAGAAAGTTGGGATTCATTCTACCATGTAAGCCTCCAGGTCGTTTATGACGACCTGAATTCGAGACCGAACCGCGCGATCATTCGCGAGGTCCGTGCGAACGGCTGGATTTCTCCGTCGCGCGTTTGAAAGTAGACTATGCCCATGGCGTCGCCAGGCATTATCACTTCCCCGACTTTTCGCGCCGCGCAACCGGGCGACGAGCCCGCCGCGACCGCCCTAATAAATTCGGCCTATCGCGGTGATTCCAGCACCTTGGGCTGGACGACCGAGGCGCATATTCTCAAAGGTCGTCGTGTAGACGAAGCCGGGTTGGCCAAACTGATGGCGGAGCCGGACTCCCTCATCCTGCTTTGTTTCCAGGGCGACGACCTGATCGGCTCGGTTCATTTGCAAAGGCTCACAGACGACAAGGGCTATCTCGGCATGTTCGTGGTGCGGCCGGATTTGCAGGGTCGCGGCTTTGGGAGGAGCTTCATGCGGGAGGCCGAAATGACCGCCCAGCGGATTTGGGGCGTGACGCGCATGTCGATGAGCGTGATTAGCCTGCGGCGCGAACTGATCGCTTATTACGAACGCTGCGGCTATGCGCTGACCGGCGAACTCCTCCCATTTCCTTTCGAGGACGGATTGAGCGTGGCGCTGGTCAAGGGCATCGAGCTAGCGGTGATGGAAAAGGAACTGCCGGCCGCACATCCAGATTGGAATTAGCCAAAGCTCGCAGCCGACCGCGATTGGCTGGAAGTGCGACCGGATGAAGCCAGAGACGTTAGGCGGCGGCCGCAGGGTGCAAGCATGGTCAGCTGTGATTGGCGCAACCCATTTCAGCGACTGCTTTCTGCCAAAATACTTGGATTGTTTCCGCCGCCGCCGAGGTCTGCAAATGGCGCGAAGCCGGCGGCCAGACGTCGTTTCGAGTGGCCGCTATCTGGGGTTGGGAGCTTCCGTGCTGCCCGACGTTGTATTCCGAGCACGCATAGAGGTGTTTCAGCGCCGAACAGGCTTCCCGCGCCGAGTCCAGGCCGATCATCGCCGATACTTTTGACGTGGGCCGACAGCGTCGCGGAGACAGGCTTGACTGGGCGGACGCTTGGCCGCAACTGACGGAAGGCGGAACCGAACGCCGGCCGCCGCGCCGTCGTCGTCCGTTGACCCGTTGGCGACACAGGGGAAAAAAGCTTTTAGGATCGTCACAGCTTGAGTCGCCGATTCTCTCGGCGAATCGGTCCCAATAGAATTGTTCGAAGCATCTTGTCCCATGAAGATCCTAGAGTTCGCAGACTTGGACACGTCGCGGGTAAAGCCCGCCTATCGCAAGGTGGCAGCCGCGATTGCCAGTGGCGACTTTCGCGCGGCTCAGGTGCGGAAGCTGACGGGCGCTGGACATGGCAAACTCTACCGCGCGCGGCTCAATGACGCGGACCGCTTGATCTTTTGCCTCCTCCGTCACGATGACGACGTCTGCGCCCTCATGCTGGAAGTAATCGTCAATCACGATTACGGAAAATCGCGCTTCCTGCGAGGCGCTGTCATTGACGAGGATAAAATCGTCGCCTGCGATGCCGCCGAGGCCGAAAAGGAAGCGCAATCGTTGCGCTATCTGAATCCTGAACGGACGATCGTCCATCTGCTCGACAAGCCGATTTCCTTCGACGATGCGCAGGACGCCATCTTTCGCGCTCCTCCGCCCCTCATCGTCGTTGGCGGCGCCGGCAGTGGGAAGACGGCGCTGACGCTGGAAAAGTTGAAACTGGTTGAAGGCGAGGCGCTCTATGTGACCCATTCGGCCTACCTCGCCCAGAACGCGAGAAACCTTTACTACGCCAATGGATTTGAGCGGGCGGGTCAAGAAGCGACATTTCTATCTTATCGGGAATTCATTGAATCCATTCACGTTCCAACAGGACGCGAGGTCGTGTGGCGCGATTTCAACGGCTGGTTCCAACGCATTCGCCAGACCTTCCGGGACCCGGATTTTCGCGACATCGACGGGCATCAGGTTATTGAGGAAATTCGCGGCGTCATTACGGCTGGGGAACGCGGCGTGCTCAAGCGGGAGGATTATCTCGCCTTGGGCGTGCGCCAGTCGATTTTCGCTGGGAACAAGCGCAACCGGCTCTATGACATATTCGAGAAATATCTTTCCTGGCTGAAAGACTCAAAACTGTTCGACCTGAACTTGATCGCGCAGGAATGGCTCGCCAAAGCTGCGCCGCGTTACGACTTCGTGGTGATTGACGAAGTCCAGGACATAACGCCGGTGCAACTCGCGCTTGTGCTCAAAACCCTGCGCCATGCCGGCCACTTTCTGCTCTGCGGCGATTCCAATCAGATCGTTCACCCCAACTTTTTCTCATGGGCTCAGGTCAAGAGCCTGTTCTGGCGCGACCCGGAACTCGCGCAACGTCAGCAATTGTCGGTGTTGACCGCCAATTTCCGCAACAGCCGCGAGGCGACGCGGGTCGCCAATCAGTTGCTCAAGATCAAGCACCGGCGTTTCGGTTCGATCGATCGCGAAAGCAATTTTCTGGTCCAGGCGGTCAGCGCCGAGGCGGGCGAAGTGACGCTGGCGTCGGATAAGGAGGAGCTCAAGCGGGAACTCAACCAGAAAATCCGCCAGTCGACCCGTTTTGCCGTGCTGGTTATGCGCGACGAGGACAAGATCGAGGCGCGGAAGCATTTCGCCACGCCGCTGTTGTTTTCAATTCATGAGGCCAAGGGGCTGGAATATGAAAACATCGTCCTTTACCGTTTCATCTCCGACCATCGGGCGGAGTTCAATGAGATCGCCGATGGGGTTTCGGCGCAAGATCTGATCGCCGACGAACTTGACTATCGGCGGGCGAAGGACAAGAGCGACAAGTCGCTGGAAGTCTATAAATTCTTTGTCAATGCGCTCTATGTCGCGCTGACCCGCGCGATCGCGAATATCTATCTAATCGAATCCGATACCGAGCATCCGATATTCAAGCTTCTCGAGCTGAAGTCCGCGGGCCGGGTGCATGTGGATGCGAAACAGTCCAGCCTTGAAGACTGGCAGAGGGAAGCCCGCAAACTCGAGCTGCAGGGGAAGCAGGAACAGGTCGACGCCATCCGGCGCGACATTCTCCGGCAAAGCCCAGTGCCTTGGCCGGTGTTCGATCAAGCAAAAACAACCGAACTACTCATCAAGGTTTTCCGCGACCGCGCTCCCGGCGGCAAGCCGCGCCAGTTGTTGCTGGACATCGCCTGCTGCCATGACGAACCTGCGCTCGCTGTCTGGCTGGCGTGGGACGCCGGCATGGAAGCCGCGAAGCAATTCGACCGGCTGCGCGCCAGTCAGGGCCGCAAGAGCTATGCGGCTTATTTCTCGAAGAATTTCAAAGAAATTTTGTACCAGTGCGCCGGCCACGGCATAGAACATCGTTTGCAAATGAACCAAACTCCCCTCATGGCGGCGGCTGCCGCCGGCAATATCCCGCTGGTGGAGGCGTTGCTTGAACGCGGCGCGGACCGGCAAAACATCGATCATTTCGGTTGCAACGCGCTTCATTGGGCCATGCGCGAGGCGTTTCGCGATCCGGCTTTTGCGAGGGGGCCATTTGCCGCGCTTTACGAGCTGCTGGCACCCTCAAGCATTGATGTGAACACGGGCGAACGGCTTGTGCGCATCGACCAACGTCACTCGGAATATTTCCTGTTCCAAACGTTCTGGGTTCTTTTCAAGTCGCTTTTCACACATGATCAGCCACGAAATCTCGCCGCCCTGGACACACAAACTATTCTTTCCGCATGGGAACACTTGCCCCTTGCCATTGTCGCGAACGAGCGGAGAAAGCGGCCATATCTCTCCGGACTGCTGGCAAGAAACGAGGTCAGTCGCGATTACGCCTACAATCGCCGCCTGTTCAAACGCAGGGCGCTTGGTTGTTATCAGTTCAATTCGACCTTGTCCGTGCGGCAGCGCCGCAATGCCGAGGATGTGTGGACGCCAATTTTTGAGGCGCTGAATCTGTCTTTTATCGCCGAATTCACGCCCACTGTATTTGGATGGAACGGCGCCCGGCTCTCGCTCGAAGACTATCTCGAGGAAGCAGGCATGCCCAAGGTCTCGCTTCCAATTGCGGAGGAAAGGACGCAAGGCGAGAAGCAAAAGGGCATTGCACATAGCGGAAAATAAGAGTCTCCAGCCACCGGACACGAGGCCGAACCGAGTTCCCGAGCGGGAGCGACCCCCGAGGGAGGGAGTGAATGACGGTGCCGGATTCTGTAGATGCGGTCGCAGACCGGATGCGATTTCAACCAAGCCGCTTCACACCCAGATGACGACTCCATCAAGTGCCGATCGAGCACGCTGAGAAGGAGGGTGCCCGAAAGCTTCGAATTCGCTTAAACCTGAGCCGCCGACCCTTGGCCCGTTAAAGAACACAATCGGACCCGAGATGGCTTGTAAGCGTACGGTCAGGCAGTCTTTGACTGGAATGCGTCGCCCCATGGCAGGAGATCGGCGATCTTCCTGGCCGGGTGATCGGCGATGCGAGCAAGAACCGTTCTCAGATAGGCTTCCGGGTCGAGGCCGTTGAGCTTGGCGCTCTCGATCAGCGACAGCACGCCAGCAGAGCGTTCACCGCCTTTGTCTGAGCCGGCGAAGAGCCAGTTCTTGCGCCCAAGCGGGATCGGGCGGACTGCGCGCTCGGCGGTGTTGTTGTCGATCTCGATCGTGCCGTCGTCGATGAACCGGCCGAGCGCCGTCCAGCGCGTCAGCGCATAGCGGATGACCTCCGCCGTCCTGGATTTTTGCGGCAGCTGGGCAAGCATGTCTTCCAGCCAGCCGCGCAGGGCTTGGAAGCGCGGCGCTGTTTCTTGCTGGCGTACCTCTCGTCTGTCTTTCTCGTGTGGCGCCGCCCATGAAAATCCTTTGCCTCTCCGAAGATGCGGATGCAACAACCATGACATCACCTCGGGCCAAAAAATATCGTCGTGATAGGGCCATTAAACACCGAATCGGACCTCGTCCACTCACCGGCGACGAGGCCTTGGAAAAATGGTTACGGCAGGAAGTCGCTCTGGCCACCGACGCCATCAAAAGCGATCCGTCGCGCGGCCGATCGGTTGCGGACGTATGCGCCTCCCTAAGGCGCCGTTGATAAATAACTGAATCAAAGAGCGATTTTTGCGAGTCTTGGGATTCCCAGCTGGAGTCCGAGTTTATAGAATCGCGGCGTGATTGACGAATCGGCCATACGATTGCGGTTTCAAGCGCTCGATGCTTT
>NZ_CAIUXT010000192.1 GCF_903903185.1 uncultured Rhodoblastus sp. | reverse complement strand
GCCGCCCGCAACAGCACCCGTGCGCCTTGCGGGATCATGCCTCGCGCACCGCGCGCAGCAGACGGCGAAGGTCGGCTTCCAGAATGTCGGCGTTCACCCGCACCACCGCTCCGCCGATCTCGATCTCCACGCGCTGCCGCGTCTTGGTCGCACGCGGCTCCGCCGGCGCCTGGCGCTCGACCTTCTCCGCCCGCAAAGCGGCAGCGCGACGCCACCCGAACAGCTGCGACGGCGCGATATCCAGCGTCCGCGCCAGCGCCGAAATATTCACCCCTGGCTCCAGCGACGCCGCGATCGCTCCGTCCTTGAAGTCGTCGGACCAGCGCCGGCGTTCGCCAACCGGCGCTCCGTCGAGCCGCTCGGCTCGGACCTCGATGAATTGGTTCGTGTTGGTTCCGCGCATAGGCCTAGACATAGATGTTGCTATCCATGTCCAACCATTACCAAACACGAGCCCCGCGCCGCCAGAATGGCGCCGGCTGGACGCTTACCATCGGACCGTGACGGTCGACGATGCACAACCGATCGCATTCGCCCCATGGCGAGGTGGTCGCGTACAAAACCGTCTCATCATCGACCTGCCAGCTGATATGACACCGGCACAGCGGCTAGAAATTGCACAAAGATTTTGTGACCAGCAATTTTCTCAAAAAGGGGCTCCTTTCCATTGCGCCATTCACAAACCGACAAAATCGAATGACGAACGCCATTATCATATGCACATAACTTTTCATGATCGCCCGGCCACGAAAATGATCGATCCATCTACGGGAATGGAAGCATGGGATTTCTCGATTGTTCAAACGACTAAGAAAGCTAATCGCGTCACAATTTCACGAAGGCCTCACCAACAGGGCAAAATCCGCGATTTTCAAGATATCAAATGGCCACGTCAAGCCCGTAAAAATTTTGCCGAAATCGTCAACGCCGTTCGAAAACAAAATGGCATGGCGCCCATTTACGACCATCGAAAATACGAAGAAATGGGAATCATTTATGAAGTCCTTCCAAATTTAACGAGGTCTGAATTTCATGACGTCCAACGCGGTCGTGATAATCCCGAAGCCGCTTTGAAAGTCGAAAAAAGATGGGATCGCGCTTTGATGAAAGCGGCTGACGAAGCCGAAATCATCCTGCCTAATAAAGGAGTCACCAAAAGATTTGTAAATCTGATCGCCAACGTCTCAAAAAGAGCGCCAGCGTCGATCGTTATGGCCAAGGCGGCGCATGGCGCCTATATCGGAGCCATAAACCGGATAAACGACACAAGGCTTGATCGCGTCGCCTTGAAGATTGCCATCGACAAGGAATTGTCCGCTCTGACGCCAGAGATCGGACCTTCCTCACCCGATTCCAAAAAAATGAAGGCTGCAATCGAACAATTGCACCGCCATCTCGCCAAGCCGCTTGACGATCAGGAAGAGCTAGCGCGCGAAAGCCAGCGCCTGGCCGTCAACCAGCTCATCCTGCTCGAAAAACAGCTCGGAAAAATCTCGCTGGGTTCTCTTTCGCTGCCAGGCCGAAGCTTCTCGGATCTAATGGGCCGCGCCGGCCTTTCTGGTGTTCTTCAAATTTTTCAGGCGAACCAAAATACGATCGAAGTCCCGGTCGCGACGCCGCCGGCCACCCCATCGCCGCCGCCAATCCGGACGACCGTGCGGCCCCCGACTACGCCGATCCCTGTCACCCACCCTATGCAACCAATTCGACCAGATCCCTATGCGCCACCCCCACTCATCGATCCAGGCATGGGAAGACTAAGGCAGATATCCCGAAAAGCCGCTGCCTTTGCTGCGCCGTCAAAACCACCGGCACAACCGGACGTCATCAAAAATCCGGTATCCACGGCGCCTACGCCCTCGCCAGTCGTCCCGCCAAGAACCATCGCCCCTGCTCATGCTTCGGCGCCGCCAATCGGCGCAGCCAGATCGTTTTCGCCTGAATTGCCTACAAAAACGACTGCCGGACAAAAAGATGCAGTTACCCCGACGCCAGTGGCCGGAACGGTCCGGCCGGTCGTAGCACCACTTTCGCCTCATGTTCCCCAAAAACAAGGTCTTTCCATCGCAGATACGAAGTCCATTAACGCGCCGGCAAAACCAGCCAATCCCGAAAATTCTCCATCTAAACCAGAACCCGAAAAAAAGCCTTCCGTTACAGCGGCTCCTCCCGTTCCAATGATTTCCAAAGAGGAAGAGGAGCGACGCGAAAAAGAACGGCGTGACCGCCGCCGGGCCATCTTGACCAATCCACCACGTCCTCCGCGCGGTCGCGGCGGTTGGGAGCGATAGATCCCCACATGGCGTCGATTTCGTCCTTCGTCATGGTGCGGCCGTTTGGGCCGGCGCGTCAGGAGAGTTCGGCGCTTAGGCGCTGTTGAACAATAACCGCTTCATGGGGTTGAGTGGGGCCTGATCGTGTAATTCCACTCTCCGTGGAATTCGTGGCGGCGGAGTTCGACGGCATTGATTGCTTCGTCGGACACTTTAACGCCTGCGGGATAGAT
>NZ_CAIUXT010000191.1 GCF_903903185.1 uncultured Rhodoblastus sp. | reverse complement strand
CGGCGCCGCGACGCTCGGCGCCGCGGGCTTGGCCGGCGCGGCGGCCGCCGGAACGGCGGGAGCGGCAGGCGCTGCGGCGGCTGCGGGCGCAGCCTTCAGATCGGCGCGGCATTTCGAGGAAAATTGCAGATAGGTCAGTCCACCGGTCGCGCCGGCGGTCTTGGCCGCCTGCCATTTGTCGGCGCATTGCTTCATCGGCGAGTCTTCCGCGCGGGCGGCAGTCCCCAGACCGATCAGCGCCAGGGCGCCGGCCAGCAGGAGGGCGGAACGAACAGGCCTGGAACGATAGAACATGACAGGATAGGACATGGACGGCTCCCGGAAAGCGGTCGCCGTCGGACGCGGCGCCGAATGATACCCCAAAGCTTCCGAGCTTTTTTCGCGCCCGTCAATGGCGGACCAGTGAACGGCGGTGCGAAAACCCTGTGGAAGCCGCGCCTTGTCTAAAGTTTGCGTCCTGAACGGCGGCTGAATGGCGCCACGATCGGCAACCGGGGCGCGGACCCCGGCTTCCGCGCTCGACCGCGCTCAGCTGATTTTCGCCGAGACGATCTTGTCGGGATCGCGCACGGGTTCGCCGCGCTTGATCTTGTCGACATTCTCCATGCCGGAAATCACCTCGCCCCAGACGGTATATTGCTTGTCGAGGAAACGGGCATTGTCGAAACAGATGAAAAACTGCGAATTGGCCGAATCGGGATTGGCGGCGCGGGCCATCGAAGCGGTGCCGCGCACATGCGGAGTGCTGCTGAATTCGGCCTTGAGATTGGGATATTTCGAGCCGCCGGTCCCCGTGCCGTGCGGGCAGCCGGTCTGGGCCATGAAACCGTCGATCACGCGGTGAAAGACCACTCCGTCGTAAAAGCCTTCGCCGACCAGTTTCTTGATATGGGCGACGTGATTGGGGGCGAGATCGGGGCGCAGCTTGATGACCACTTCGCCCTTGGTGGTTTCCAGCGTCAGGAGATTGCCTTCGTCGGACATGGTGCTTCCTTTGTTCGATTGTTGGGGGATCAGGCGTCGGACGCCAGTTTCAGGCTGATGATCTTGTCGCGGGTCGCCGGCGGTTCGCCGCGCTTGATCTTGTCGACGAATTCCATGCCGGAGACGACCTCGCCGAACACCGTATATTGCCCGTTGAGGAAGGGCGCCGGGGCGAAGCAGATGAAGAATTGCGAATTGGCCGAATTGGGCGAACTGGAGCGCGCCATGCCAAGCGTGCCGCGCTTGAACGGCTCGGCGGAAAACTCCGCCGGCAGGTTGGGCAGTTTGGAGCCGCCCATGCCGGTGCCGGTCGGGTCGCCGGTCTGGGCCATGAAGCCCTCGATCACGCGATGAAAAACGATGCCGTCGTAAAAGCCGGCTTTGGCCAGTTCCTTGATGCGCTCGACATGTCTGGGCGCGAGATCGGGACGCAGGCGGATGACCACGGTCCCGTCCTTGAGCTGAAGGTTGAGGAGATTGGACTTGTCCTGCTGGGCCAGCGCGCCCGCGCCCGCCAACAGGCCGCAGGCGGCGCCGAGCGCCACGGTTCTGGCCAGCTGGCGGCGGTCCAGTCGCCGGGTGCGTTCGGTCATGGCAGCTCTCCTCAGGTTTTCGCCGTTTTGTTGCGGAGCGCCTCGACGACCAGCGGCGGCGCGAAGGCGGAGACATCGCCGCCCATTTTGGCGATCTGGCGAACCAGCGTCGCGGTTATATGCCGCACTTCACGCCCGGCGGGAAGAAAAACCGTCTGCGCCTCCGGCGCCATGGCGGCGTTCATGCCGGCCATCGGCATTTCATAATCGAGATCGGAGCCGTCGCGCAGGCCGCGAACGATCAGCGTCGCGCCGTTTTTTCGCGCCGCCTCCACCGCCAGACCGTCGAAGGTCACGACGCGGATTTCGCAGCCGCGCTCCGCCGCCTCGGCGGCGCAGACTTTTTCGATCATTTCGGCGCGCTCTTGCACTGAAAACATCGGCGTCTTGCCCGGATGCACGCCAATGGCCACCACGAGACGGTCGCACAGCCTTGAAGCGGCGCGGATCACATCGACATGGCCGTTGGTGACGGGATCGAACGACCCCGGATAGAGCGCGACGCGTTGCATAGCGCATTGCTAGCGAAACCGCGCCCTTTCCGCAACGCCGCAGGATACCAAAGGCTGGTGCGACTTTCGGCCCGGCGCGGCGCGGTTTCGGGCCTGGAGGAAATTGCGGCGGGTGAAAATGTCAGAATCGCGGGGGGACCGCGTCGATGCGCGCCACCGGCGCCGCTCAGGCCGGTTCGTGGGCGAGGCGCTCAAAGACAGCCACCACCTCGGCCTCGGTCGCGCGATCGATCGCGCCGGCTTTGACCTCGTCGCGACTCCACATCCAGGATCGCGCCGGGTCGTCGCGCATCGCCCAGTCGGGAAACAGTCTTTCGGTGACGATGCGCCGGCTCAAGAGCCTGATCTCCAGATGCCGATGATCCCGCTCGATGCGACGATAGGCCTTCTCGACCATTTCTTCCGGTCCTTCGAGCAATTGCAGATACAGATCGCCGCGGCAGATCAGCGCCCCGGTAATGCCATCGCGTTCGTTGCAGCGGCGGGAAACGATCAGGATCGAGGCGATGGTGCCTTCGTCGAAACCGAACGGACGTGAGGCGTAGATCAGTTGAAGCATCGGCATATGCATCCTCCTTTGCCGGCCTTGCTGTAACCGGCGTTCTGGATAGCAGAACAGGATATGCCATGCGCCTGAGGCGCCTGTCGAGCCATTCGGCGCGCGCATTGAGCGGGAATCGGCTCGGTTCTGTTTGAGGGGCGGCGCGAACGCCGCCCCGTCAGGCGCGCGCGATCAGTCGGCCTTGGCCTTTTCGGTCATCGCCGCCTCCAGCGCCTTGATGTCGGCGGGCGACAATTGCGGGCGATCGATCCTGATCGTCAGCTTGTCGAGCTTGGCGGTCAGCGGGAACGGCGGCTTGTAGTCGGCGTCGTTGACGCCGGTCAGCGTGTCGGAGCCGATGTCGAAAGACTCGTCCCATTGCAGGATCATCGGCAGCGTCTTCGGCATCGTTTTGGTATCGACCGCCTTGCCGTCCACCTTGAGCGTGCCCGTCCCCGAGCGGCCCAGGCCGCTGAAGTTGTTGAACGCCAGCGTGCCGGCGCCGAGCCCGTCATATTTGAAATCGAACTCGACGATGTGTTTTCCGGGAGTGAGCGCGTCGGCGCCTTCCCATTTGATGCGTTCGAGATCGACGAGGTTCCACAGCCACACCGGCTTGCCCTTGACGAGATAGAAGCCATAGCCGCCAAAGCGCCCGCCCGAGGTGACGATCATGCCCTCGGCCCCTTGCTGCGGCACGTCGATCTCCGCCGCGAAATTATACGAGGCGTCGAGGATGAACGGCGAATCGCCCTGCGGCAGCCCGGTCATCGGATGGGTGTAGACGAATTCCGTGCGCCCGGCGGTAATGTTCGGGCGCGGCGCGACGATGCGCCCGGCCACCGACGCGTCAAGCGGGAAGACCTGATATTTTTTCGCCTCGGCGACGAATTTTTCGCGCAGTTCCTTGACCTTTTCGGGGTATTTCGCCGCGACGTCGTCGGTCTGGTTCCAGTTCTTGTTCAGGTCGTAGAGCTGGAAGATCTGGTTGTTGAGCGGGTCCGGATTGGCCGGGCCGAACGCCTGCCAGGGCGCGCGGTTGACCTTGGTCGAAAGCAGCCATCCGTCGTCGTAAAGCGCCCATTGGCCCATCATCTCGAAATATTGCAGCTTGTGCCGCGAGGGCGCCCTGGCGTTCTTCGCGTCGAATGTATAGGCGAAGCTCGTCCCCTCCATCGGGATCTGCCGGATGCCATCGACCAATTCAGGCTCGGCGATGCCGGCGGCCTCGAGGATGGTCGGCGCGACGTCGTTGACATGCATGAACTGGTCGCGGACGCCGCCCTTGTCCTTGATGCGCGCCGGCCACGACACCACCATGTTCTGATTGATGCCGCCGAGCCGCGAGGCGTTCTGCTTGAACCAGTCGAACGGCGTGTCGAAGGCCCAGGACCAGCCCGCCGACATGTGGTTATAGGTATATTGCGTGCCCCAGACGTCGTAGAACTTCATCTGCACTTCGACCGGCAACTCGTTGACGCCGTTGAAGAACGCGACCTCGTTCGGGGTGCCGAGCGGACCGCCTTCGGCGCTGGTTCCATTGTCGCCGTTGATGTAGATGACCAAAGTGTTGTCGAGCTTGCCGAGATCGCGGAATCGCTGGATCACGCGGCCGATCTCGTAGTCGCTGTAGGCGGCATAGGCGGCGAACACCTCGACCTGCCGAATGAACAGTTTTTTCGCATCGGGGCTCAATTCGTCCCAGGGCTTCAGCACTTCCTTGGGCCAGGGCGTGAGCGTCGCGTCCGGCGGGACGATGCCGCGTTTCTTCTGATTGGCGAAGATCCGCTCGCGCAGCTTTTCGTAACCGTCGTCGAACAGGTGCAGGGCGCTGATCCGGTCCACCCATTCCTTCGTCGGATGGTGCGGCGCATGGGTGGCGCCGGGCGCGTATTTGATGAAGATCGGCTTCGCCGGGTTGGTCTGGTGGATGCGGGTGATGTAGTCGATGGCGTCGTCGGCCATCCCCGTGATCAGGTTCCACTGCCCTTCCTGGCCCTTGAACGGGTAAATCTGCGTCGTGTTGCGGAACAGGTTCGGCTCCCACTGGTTGGCGTCGCCGCCGACGAAGCCGAAAAAATATTCGAAGCCCATGCCGGTCGGCCATTGGTCGAACGGGCCGGCCTGACTCGCGGCGAAGGCCGGCGTATTGTGGTCCTTGCCAAACCACGCGGTCGAATAGCCATTGTCGAGCAGGATGCGGCCGATGGTCGCCTTGTCCTTCGGAATGATCGAATTATAGCCCGGGAAACCGGTCGATTGTTCGGAGATCACGCCAAAGCCCACCGAGTGGTGGTTGCGGCCGGTGATCAGCGCGGCGCGGGTCGGCGAGCACAAGGCCGTCGAGAACATCCGCGTGTAGCTCAAGCCCTCGCTGGCGATGGCGTCCATGGTCGGCGTCGGGATCACCCCGCCGAAGGTGCCCGGAACGCCAAAGCCGGCGTCATCGGTGATGATCAGCAGGACGTTCGGCGCGTCCTTCGGCGGCACGACGCGCGGCGCCCACCACGCCTTCGACTGCAGGGCGTCGTCCTTGATGACGCCGCCGAACTTCGGGTCGGGCGCGGGAAGCTGCTTGCCGCTGAGGGTGGTGGTGGCGCCGGGGGTTCCGGGAACGCCGGTGGTCTGCACCGCGCCGACGCCCTTCGGCGTCTCCTGCGCCCAGGCTGAACCGCCGAAAATCGCCGCAGCCGTCAGGGCGATCAAAATCCCACGAAACGACATCAATGCCTCCCCAGATTCAATATGATTCGACGCAATCGCGCTGGCCGCGAGTCAACGCACGCCCGCCCTGACGGTTCGCCTCACCCTTGAGACGCCGCGACCGGCGAGTTTCCGGACGCCCGGCGCGCCCGCGAAGGCGGAGCGCCGGGCGAAGCTACTTCACCTGCGATTGACGCGACGCGCCGTCCGGCGCGTGGAGCGGTGGGCGACGCCGGCGCGGGTCACCGTTTTCACGATGAGGCCGTCGGAGCCGGAGACGGCCATCGCCCCCGGGGAAGCGACGATGGGCGCTGCTTCGGCCATGGGCGCGTAGCTCAGCAGCGACGCGGCAATGGCCATTCCGGCCAAAAGCTTGATTCGTGTCATAGGCGCTCCTCAATTTTCCTGGATTGAACCCGCCACGTTTCTTCAGCGAAAGCATGGGCGGTTTGGCCCGCAAGAGCCGACGGCGGCGTCCCCGATGACGCGGGACGAAAGAGTCAGCCGGCCAATTCCGGATTCGAACGCTTCGCCGTCCATGGGCTCGTACCATGGACGCCTGACCGCCCTTGCGGGCGGATGCGCGCGAACCGGCTCTGGCCGACCGGGAGAAAAAGTAGCAAACTCCCTTTTCGGGCGCCTTGCAGTTTCGGCCAGACGGACATCATACCAAAGGAGGGAACTTGGATATTCTGGACGGCGACCGCCGTGACTTGTCGATCGACGCAACGGAGACGCCGCGCGTTGGCCCGCCCGGCGACCTCAGGGTCAGTCCCTTGCTGCCGATCCCGGCGCTGTTGGCGGCGCGCGGCGCCGACGTGGCGCTCGCCTTCGCCCGCGCCGCCGTCGAGCCCGTGCTGTTCGAGCGACCCGACAATCGGATTTCGATCGCGGCGGGAGGGCGGCTGCTGGCGATCTGCGCGGAAATGACCGGTTGCCGGCACTTCGGGCTGCTGCTGGCGGAGGGTTTCGATCTCAAGGGTCTTGGCCCCATCGGCGAATTGATGCGCCATTGCGCCAATGTCGGCGATGCGCTCGAGGCGCTGGTGCGGCATTTCCATCTCCACGACCGGGGCGCCGCGCCGGTCCTGCTGTCGCCCGACCGCTCCAGCGTGCTGTTCGGCTATTCGGTCTTTCGCCACGACCTTGAAGGAGTCGATCAGATTCACGCCACGGCGATCGCCATCGGCTGCAAAATCCTGCGCGAACTCTGCGGCCCCGCCTTCTCGCCGATCCGGGTGCAATTCGCCTTCGCTCGCCCGCGCTCCATCGCGCCCTACGGCCGGCTGTTTTCCGCGAACCTTGCCTTCGACGCCGACATATCGGCGATTGTTTTCGACTCCAGCTGGCTCTCGCGTCCGCTCGAAGGCGCCGACCCCGCGGCGCGTCAACGCTGCCAGCGCGCGATCCTCGAAGCCGAGGCCCATGGCCCGATCTGTTTCGGCGAACGCGTCGAAAGCGCGCTGCATCAACTGGTGCTGAGCGGCGATGCTTCGTCGGAAGCGGTCGCCGCGCTGTTCGATGTCCATGAACGGACGTTGCGCCGCCTGTTGCGGGACGAAGGCAAGAGCCTGCGCGAACTCGTCAGCCGGACGAGAGGCGAACTGGCGCGGCAATTATTGAGCAATACCGCCCTGCCGGTGTCGGAGATCGCGGCGTCGCTGCATTACGACGACGCCAACGCCTTTTCGCGCGCCTTCCGCAACTGGACCGGACACAGCCCGACGCAATGGCGGGCGCGGGACAATTCAAACGGAATTATTGACCTTTCGGGCCTTTCCTCTCCGACGACCGGGGAAAGTTCCTCGTCTGAACCAGAAAGATGACAAACTGTAGTGAGAGCAAAGCGCGCCGTCCGCCGCGCCTCGACTGGTTCCTCCCGAAAGAGCACCTTTGCCGCCATGGTCTGTTCTCGCCCGATGAAATGGATCGCTGTCGCCTGGGTCGCCCAGAGCGTCGCCTGTTTCGGCGGCGAGGGTTCGCAGGAGCATCCCGGCGCGCCAACGGATCGCACCCCTCTCGATTCCCGTGAACTGCTGATGCGGCGCGCGATCATACTCCAGGGCGGCGCGCAGGCGCCTCATGTCCCTACGCCTGCGGCGCCGGGGCTCCTCCCGCCGCTGACTCCGCTCGGCGAGGCGCCGCCCCCTCGCGGCCCGTCCTATCCCCGGCACACGCCGACGCTGCCGCAGGGCATGACGATCACGATCGACAAGATCTTTTCCGACAAGCCCTTTTCCGACGGGATCGACGACCATCCGCCGCAGGCCTCGAGACCCATCGTCTTGCCGAGACAGGCGGCGCAGCGACTGGCCGCCTGCTGGGCGCCGCCCGTTCCCCAGCGGGGCGATACGGTCGAGGTCACCTTGAGATTCGCCTTCGACCGCGGCGGGTCGGTGCTGTGGCCGCCGCGAATCACCTATCTCAAGCCCGGACAGGGCGCTTCGGCGGAGGAGGTGCGCGATTCGATCCTTGCCGCGTTCAAGGCCTGCACGCCGCTGCATTTCAGCGCGTCGATGGCCGCGTCCATGCCAGGCTATCCCCTGTCGGTCCGCTTCATCGGCCGGCGCGGGGAATAGAATCGCCGACGAAGGGTCAACGCGAGGAGCGCATCAACCGCACATCGAGATCGCGGACTTTCTTGCGCAACGTGTTGCGATTGAGCCCCAACAGTTCCGCCGCCTTGATCTGGTTGCCGCGCGTCGCCGCCAGCGCGATCGAGATCAGCGGATATTCGATCTCGCGCAGGATGCGGTGATAAAGACCCGGCGGCGGCAGGCCTTCTCCATGCGACTTGAACAATTCGGCAAGATGACGCTCGACCGACATCGACAGGGATTCGTCGCCGTCGCGCATCGCCGGCGCCGCGGACACGCCGGCGCCAAGATAACTTACGCTTTCGCGCGCCGTATCGAGGCCGAGTTCGGTGGCGATGATCGGTTCGGAAATCACTTCCTGCGGATAGAGCGCGGCGAGGCGGCGGACCAGATTTTCAAGCTCGCGGATATTGCCCGGCCAGCGATAGCGCGTCATCCGCTCCAGCGCCGCCGGCTCCAGCGATTTGAGCGGCAAGCCGTCATTGACCGCCTGGTTGAAGAAATGACGGGCGAGATCGCCGATGTCCTCGGTGCGCTCGCGCAAGGGCGGCAGCCGCAACGGCACGACATTGAGCCGGAAGAACAGGTCCTCGCGGAACAGGCCCTGCTGGATCAAAATCCGCAGATCCTTGTTGGTCGCAGCGACGATGCGCACATTGGCCTTGATCGGCGTGCGTCCGCCGACCGTCGTATATTCGCCCTGCTGCAACACCCGCAACAGCCGGGTTTGCGCCTCCATCGGCATGTCGCCGATCTCGTCGAGGACAAGCGTGCCGCCCTCGGCCTGCTCGAACCGGCCGATCGAACGCTGGTTGGCGCCGGTGAAGGCGCCCTTCTCGTGGCCGAACAGTTCCGATTCGATCAGGTCGCGCGGAATGGCGGCGACATTGATCGGCACGAAAGGCCCCTTCTTGCGCTTGCCGTAATCGTGCAGGGCGCGCGCCACCAGTTCCTTCCCGGTGCCGGATTCGCCGGTGATCATCACCGTCAGGTCGGACTGCATCAGCCGGGCCAGGGCGCGATAGATATCCTGCATCGCCGGGGAGCGGCCGACCAGCGGCATGCCTTCCATGTCGTCGGGTTCGGGCGGGCGCAGCCGGTTTTTCGGCTCGCTCATGGCGCGCCCGACGATGGCGAGCAACTCCTTCAGATCGAAAGGTTTCGGCAGATATTCATAGGCCCCGCGCTCCGAGGCCTTGATCGCCGTCATGAAGGTGTTCTGCGCGCTCATCACGATGACCGGCAGGTCCGGCCGCGCCTTTTTCACCCGGGGCAGCAGTTCGAAGGCGTTTTCGTCGGGCATGACGACGTCGGTAATCACCAGATCGCCCTCGCCCGCCTGAATCCAGCGCCACAAGGTCGCGGCGGCGCCCGTCGTGCGGACTTCATAGCCGGCCCGCGTCAGGGCCTGACCGACGACCGTCCGAATGGCCGCGTCGTCGTCCGCGACGAGAATATTGCCGCTGGGCATTCAAAACCTCCAAAGCCGGTCGCTCTCCGCCCCTCGGGAACGGAAGCGCCGGGGCGCAAGTTCAAGCCGCGCCGTCGCGGCGGGAATAGACCGGCATCAAAATGCGGAAGACGGTTTTGCGCGCATGCGATTCGCATTCGATGACCCCGCCGTGATCGCCGATGATCTTCGCCACCAATGCAAGACCGAGGCCAGTGCCCGAGGACTTGGTGGTGACGAAAGGATCGAACAGATGCGGCATCAGGTCTTCGGGAACGCCGGCGCCATTATCGCGCACGCAGAATTCGAGCGGCAGGCTGACCGGCGAGGCCTTGCCCGGCGACTTGATGCGCACGCCGGGCCGAAAGGCCGTGGTCAGTTCGATTTCGCCGTCGCACGCATCTTCGCCGATCGCCTCGGCGGCGTTCTTCACCAGATTGAGGAAGACCTGCACCAATTGGTCGCGGTTGGCGAGCACATGGGGCAGCGACGGGTCGTAGCTCTCGACGAACCGGATGCGGCGGGCAAAGCCCGCCTGGGCGACGCGGCGGACGTGTTCGAGCACTTCGTGGATATTGACCGCGCCGCGCTCTACCGGCCGGCCGCCGTCGGAAAAGGCCTCCATCCTTTCGACCAGATCGACGATGCGGTCGGTCTCGTCGCAGATCAGCCGGCACAGCGCGCGATCCTCGTCGCCGACCGCCGTTTCCAGCAATTGCGCGGCGCCGCGAATGCCCGACAGCGGATTCTTGATCTCATGGGCCATCATGGCGCCCATCGCCGACAGCGAGCGGGCGGCGCCGCGATGGGTGAGCTGGCGATCCATCTTGTCGGCGATGGTGCGTTCCTGCAGCATGATCACCACGCCGTCGCGCAAATTGGGCAAGGGCGCGATGTGAATATCGACGAAACGCTCGACGCCGATCTTCGGCGTGCCGAGATCGACGCGATATTCGTTGATCGGGGCGCGGCGCTGGCGCACCTGTTCGATCGCCGAAACCATCGGCGAGGCGAAGGGCAAAAGCTCCTGGAACTTGATCCGCCGCAGCGCATTGCGCGACATGGCGAAAAACAGTTCCGCCGCCGGATTGACGTCGAGAATCGTCCCGTCGCCGGCGACCGACAGCAGCGGATGCGGCAGGGCGTTGAGCAATTGCGCCGCCTGGACGTTCTTGTCGCCGGGGGTCGCCAAAGGATGCGCCAGGGGGTGCGTCAAAGGTTGCGTCGAGGACCCGGCCGCGGTTCCCGCCGGAGGTTCGGCGAGAGCGCCCGTGGAAGCGCCCAATTTTGAGGCAGGTTCGCGGATCATGCCGCCTCCGCTTTAGGCGCCGGATCGTAAAGCCGGCCGATCAGGGCGGAAACCTCCAAAGGGTCTTCGCTGGCGACAAGCCGCCTGCGCCCTTCCGCATCGAGGCCGCCGCCGCAGCGGGCGGCGACATCGGCATAGGCGGCGAGATGCTTGCGCGCATGACGCAAGCCCTGCGGCGCGCCGAAAATTTCGATGAGGCCGGCATAATGTTCGAGCGCCGCCGCGCGCCGCATCGGCGCCGGCAGGGCCGCGCGCTCCCGACCATGGCGCAGGAAATGGGCGATGTCGCCGACCAGCCAGGGCTGGCCGAGCGCGGCGCGGCCGATCATTACCGCCTGCGCCCCGGATTGTTCGAGCATGCGTTGCGCATCGCGCGGCGAGCGGCAGTCGCCATTGGCCACCACCGGTATCGTCACGGCGTCGACGGTCGCCCGGATCGCCGCCCAATCGGCTTCGCCGCGATAGAACTGGCTGCGCGTGCGGCCATGAACGACAATCATTTTCGCCCCCTCCAGCTCCGCGCGGCGCGCCAGTTCCGGAGCGTTGCGCGTCGCCTCGTCCCAGCCTAGACGCATCTTGACGCTGACCGGAATTCTTACCGCCCGCGTCACCGCGCCGATCAGCGCGGCGGCATGATCGAGATCGCGCATCAAAGCCGAACCGGCGGCGCCGCCGACCACGCGTTTCGCCGGGCAGCCCATGTTGATGTCGATCAGATCGGCGCCGGCTGCTTCCGCCAGACGCGCCGCCTCGGCCATATTTCCGGGCTCGCAGCCGGCGAGTTGCACGGCGTGCGGCGCCACGCCGGCGCCATCGGCCCGCGCCCACACCTCACGAGCGGCGCCGGACTTGCGGCCGGCGCCGCGCGTGAACGCATCGCTCGCCACCATTTCGGAAAATACCAGCGCCGCGCCGAACCGCCGCGCCAGCCGCCGCATGGCGAGATCTGTCACGCCGGCCATGGGCGCCAGAAAAGCCCGGCCGTCGAGTTCGAGATCGCCGATCCGCCATTTTTCGCCTGCGGCTGCGTCGCCGCCATCACTGCTCAACTGTTGTGCAAACTTGACCATGCCCGCATTTTAGTCAGAAATTCCGGCGCGGCAATGCGCAAAAGCCGAAAAATTGACCTTGAGGGCGTTTCGGGCGACATGTCGTTGGAATAAAAGCTTGACGGGACGGCGATGGCTGAGGAAGATTTTCTCCAAAATCCACATGAAACGGGATCTGGCGCGATTTTTCTCGTCGTCGCGGCGGGGCGCGGCGCGCGCGCCGGCGCCGGCGGGCCGAAACAATATCGCGCGCTCAACGGCCGGCAGGTGCTGACCCGCACGCTCGAAGCGCTGCTCGCGGCCGCGCCGCAAGCCCGCGCCCGCGTCGTCATCCACGCCGACGACCTCGCCTTGTACGAGGCGGCGGTCGCCCCTCTGGCCGGCGATCTGCAGGCGAAAATCGATCCCTCGGCCTTTGGCGGCGCGACCCGGCAGGACAGCGTGCGGCTCGGACTGGAGGCCATCGCCGCCGCCGGAGCGCCGGACGGGACCCTTGTGCTGATCCACGACGCCGCCCGTCCCTTCGTCGGCCCCGGCCTGATTGCGCGCGCGCTCGAAGCGGCGCGCGAAAAAGGCGCCGCCATTCCCGGCACGCCGGTCACCGACACGATCAAGCAGGTGGCCGGGGATTCGCGCATCGTCGCCACGCCCGAGCGCGCGACGCTGCGCGCCGTGCAGACGCCGCAGGCCTTCCGCCTCGGCCTGATCCTCGCCGCCCATCGCGCGGTGCGAGAGGATGGCTGCCGCGAATTGACCGACGACGCCGCCGTAGCCGAATGGGCGGGTCATTGCGTCTTCGTCTTCCCCGGCGACAGCGATAACATCAAGCTCACCACAACGGAGGATTTTTTGCGCGCGGAAGCCAAACTGCCAGACGAACTGCATGTTGTCCTGCCCGATATCCGCACGGGACAAGGGTTCGACGTCCACGCTTTCGGCGACGGCGGCCATGTCTGGCTCGGCGGCGTCAAAGTGCCGCATGACCGGGGGCTGGTCGGCCATTCCGACGCCGACGTGCTGCTCCACGCCATTACCGACGCCGTGCTCGGGGCGATCGCCGAAGGCGACATCGGCGCGCATTTCCCGCCGGGCGACCCGCAATGGCGCGGCGCGCCCTCCGAGGTTTTCCTGCGCCACGCCGTCCAACTGGTGGGCGCGAAAGGCGGGCGGGTGGCCCATATCGACGCCACCTTGATCTGCGAAAGACCCAAGGTCGGGCCGCATCGCGACGCGATCCGCGAAAACATCGCCTCGATCATGGCTTTGCCGCTGGACCGGGTGGCGGTGAAGGCGACGACATCGGAGCGGCTCGGCTTCACCGGACGGCAGGAGGGCATCGCTGCGCTGGCCACAGCCACCGTGCGGCTGCCGTGATCTCCGCCGCCGACGCCATCGAAGGTCGAGGCGGAAAAATGTTCAACTGAATTTTCGGAGGCGACATGCGCGACGAACTGGTGCTGCTGGCGCAAAGGACTCTCGACGCCTGCCTTGCCCGCGGGCTGAAAATCGCAACGGCGGAATCCTGCACCGGCGGCCTCCTCGCCGGCGCTCTGACCGAAAACGCCGGCGCTTCCGATGTATTCGAGCGCGGCTTCGTGACCTACAGCAACGAGGCCAAGCAGGACATGCTCGGCGTCCCCGCCGGGCTGATCGCGGCCCATGGCGCGGTTTCGGCGGAGGTCGCGGAGGCGATGGCGCTCGGCGCGCTGGCGCATTCGCGCGCGCAAATGGCGCTGGCGATCACCGGCGTGGCCGGCCCCGGCGGCGGCTCGGCGGCAAAGCCGGTCGGCCTCGTGCATTTCGCGCTGGCGCGCGACCAGCGCCCGACCCTGCTGCTGCGCAAGCATTTCGTCGCGCCGGCGGGCAAGAAATTTTCGCGCGTCGAAATCCGGCGGATGGCGATGCTGACCGGCCTGCATATGCTGCTCGAAGCCGCCGCGCCGCAATTGCTGGCGTGAGGGGGCGCCCCGTCCGCCCGCATGGGCCGTTCGCGCCAACGCCCAACATTCGTCGGGCATGCGGGGAGAAGCCGCGCGACCCCTGCTATCGCCGCCGGTCGATCATGTTGAAAAGGCGGCGTTTTTAAAAGGCGGCGTTGCGCCCGGCCATCGTCTGGCGGATAAGGGGCGGGGTCAAACTGCAACGTCCCGGAGAACGCCGCTCATGAAGACCGCCGCCCCCCTGCTGGCCGCCGCGCTGCTCGCCGGCTCCGCCCTTTCTCCCGCCCTCGCCTGCACAAGGACGCTGTTCGTCGGCGACGACGGCATCGTCCTCACCGGCCGCAACATGGACTGGAAGGAGGACATGCGATCCAACCTTTACCTGTTCCCCGCCGGCATCAAGCGCGACGGCGCCTCGGGCTCGAACTCAATCGCCTGGACCGCCAAATATGGCAGCGTCATCGTCGCCGGCTACGAGGCCGGCAGCACCGACGGCATGAATGAAAAGGGCCTCGTCGCCAATATTCTCTATCTCGCCGAATCCGATTACGGGACGCCGAAGCCGGGCGGCCCCTTTCTGTCGATCGCGCTATGGGCGCAATATGCGCTCGACAATTTCGCCAGCGTGACGGAAGCCGTCGAGGCGCTGCGCGCCGAGCCTTTCGTCCTGCTCGCCCCCACCCTGCCCAACGGCAGCCCCGCCGCGCTGCATCTGTCGCTTTCAGACGCCACGGGCGATTCGGCGATTTTCGAATATGTCGGCGGCAAGCTCGTCATTCATCATGGCAAGCAATATAATGTCATGACCAATTCGCCGACCTTCGACCAGCAACTGGCGCTCAACGCTTACTGGAAAGGCATAGGCGGGCTGACGTTTCTGCCCGGGACCAACCGGGCCGCCGACCGTTTCGCGCGCGCCTCCTTCCTGATCGACGCCATTCCGAAAAAGCTCGACGCCAATTATGCGGCCGGCGTGCCGCAACAGAATTTCGCCTATCAGGCGGTCGCCAGCGTCATGGGCGTTCAGCGCGCGGTCAGCGTGCCGCTCGGCATCACCACGCCCGACCAGCCCAATATTTCCTCGACCATCTGGCGCACCGTCGCCGACCAGACCGGCCTGATCTATTATTTCGACTCGGCGACGCGGCCCAATACGTTCTGGGTCAGGTTCGACAAGGTCGATCTGAAACCCGGCGCGCCGGTGAAAAAACTGACGATCCAGCACGGCGAAGTGTTTTCCGGCGAAGTCAGCGGCGATTTCAGGCAAGCCGAGCCGTTCAAATTTCTGCCGGGAACGCCGCCGGCCCCGTGAGGCCGGGCGGATCGCTGGCAGCGTCGCCGGCAGGGGCCGCACGCTCGAAGGCGTCATTCAAGCTCTTATGGCAATGGCCGCAGCCGCGCAGTGACAGGTCATTCCCGGCGCGGAAGGGACGCGCAGTCGTGACCCGGAAGGTGAACGTTGATGGCGCCGTCGCTTCGCAAAACTGAACACCGATTGCGGGCATTCGCCTCGTGACTTGAACGGTTCCTCGCCGCCACGGCCCGCGTTCACGCCCAAACTCTCGTGACTCGCAACATCAAGGATTTTGCTCCATTCGAAGTTTCGCTTCTCGACCCCTGGACACCTCCGGCCAACCCAGATTGATTGACGGGAGCAACCCCGAGGCAGGGCGCCGACGCGGTTCAACCGCCTCAGGTCCCATGTCGCCTCATACCAAGTCTCCACAATCGCGACGCGTCGCGATTGTGGAATCCCTCGCATAAGCTCGGCGTCGCATTCGCTCCTAACCCGGACTCGGAAGTCAAGACTTCCGAGTCCGGGTATCAGACCATTTTTTGATCGCCATCGACGATCCGGTCGCCTTGACCGTGGCGGCGGCGGCAGAACTTTCGCTTCCGCAACGCCGGTCGCCGGGCGCATTCATCGGCTTTCAGCGCCGTCTGCCGGACAGGCCGAGTTCATCCCAAATGTTGGTTTGCCCACGGACAAATCGCCGCCATCCGTCGAGACAACGATCAAGAAATCGACTATGGCCTCGTTTCTGTTCGCGTGACATTTTGTCAGCTGCTTGTCGGCCGGAGCCGTTTGGATGCCTTGTTTCGTGTTGCCGCCATGACCGGCGGCGCCACCCGGTCCGTCGGCGCAAGGGCTGTCGTCTGCTTGTGCGCGGCGGAAGCGCTGTCCATGGTCGGCGTCTTCTCTTTTCCTGCCTTGCTTCCCGATTTCGTCGCCGAATGGGGCCTGAGCAACACCGAGGCGGGCTGGATTTCAGGCTCGATCTTCGCGGGCTACACCTTGGCTGTCCCCATCCTCACCACGCTGACGGACCGCGTCGACGCCAAGCGGGTCTATCTGGCCGGAGCCTTGTTCGCCGCGATTTCGGCGCTGGGCTTCACCCTGACCGCCAACGGGTTCTGGACGGCCCTCGCATGGAGGACTCTGGGCGGCGTCGGGTTAGCGGGAACCTACATGCCCGGTCTGAAGGCCTTGATGGATCGCGTTTCCGGCCCAAGGCAGCCGCGCTGGATCAGCTTTTACACCGCCAGCTTCTCTTTGGGAACTTCAGGGTCGTTCCTCGTTACCGGCGCCATCGCCGGCGCTTTTGGCTGGCGCGCCGCGTTTGGGCTGGCGGCGGCGGCGGCGGCAACGGCTTTTCTGCTGGTGGCCTTCGGCCTGCCGCCGGTCAAACCAATTCCTCCAAAGCACAAGAGCCATCCCTTCGATTTCGCCCCGGTGCTGCGCAATCGCGCGGCCATGGGCTACGTCCTCGGGTATTCCTCCCACACCTGGGAATTGTTCGGAGCCCGCTCATGGATGGTCGCCTATCTTGCCTGGGTGCTGGCCTCGCAGCCGGGCGCCGGCGGCCCCTCGCCCACGAGCATCGCGACAATCGGCTCCTTGATCGCCATGGTCTCCAGCGTTGTCGGAGCCGACATTGCGGCGCGAGTCGGCCGTCGCCGGCTTTGCATTTTCGCCATGCTGGGTTCGGCAGCGCTGGCGGCAGTTATTGGGTTTTGCTACGGCTTGCCTTATGGCGCGGTGGCGGCGCTGATGCTGCTCTACAACGCCTTGATCCAGGCCGATTCCGCCGCCTTGACCACCGGCGCGGTGTTGGCGGCGGACCCGGATCGGCGGGGCGCCACGCTTTCCGTTCATTCGGTCTTGGGTTTTTCCGCTGGTTTCCTTGGACCGCTGGCTTTCGGCATTGTGCTGGACGCGGCAGGCGGCGCCAATACGGGACGGGCCTGGGGACTGGCTTTCGCCTCGCTCGGCGTGGCGGCCGCACTGGGCCCGCTGGCGCTAAGAATTCGTTAGCGGCCGCCCGAAACGGTGGATAGCCGCCGGCTTCGCGCCGATACCGGTAATTCGGCGTTCGCCGAACGAGCCAGCCTCTTCGGCTAAAACCTGACCTTCGTTACGATCGAGGCCGAACCCTCATCGTGGTTCTTGTAGCGTGCGATGTGCGCCATAATTTTCAGTCAACCCGATGCGGCGAGCGCGACCCGGTCAATGTCGATCAACGTTTGTCCGGCGATCCTAAATCGGGCGCCCGCCAACGGACGACGCCCAGCCCCAAAAGAGCGAGCGCGGTAAAGCCGGCGCCCGCGAGGAACGTCGCGCGCTCCCCGAATTCATCCCACAGCGCACCCGCAAGCACACTGGCGGCCAGAAGGGCCAGTCCGCCCATCAGGTTGAACAGCCCGTAGGCAGTGCCGCGCAATTCCGCCGGGGCGGTATCCGCCACGAGCGTGGCCAGCAGCCCTTGAGTGAAGCCCATGTGGAGGCCCCAAAACAGGATACCGACGGTCACGCCAACCAGGCCGTCCGAAAGCGCAAGCGAAACATCGGCCGCAATGAGCATTGCGAAGCCGATGAGCAGAACATTCATGCGGTTGGTTCGGTCGGAAAGAACGCCGGCGGGATAGGCCGCGAGTGCATAGACCACGTTCATCACCACCAGCACCATTGGAACCATGACGATGGGCAAACCCACGTCCTTCGCTTTCAGGATAAGGAACGCCTCGCTGAACCGCGCCAGACTGAATAGTGTGGCGACCGCTACCACCAGCCAATAGCCCGAGCCGAGCTTTTGCAACTCGGACAATCTCAACGGAAAACGCGCATGGCCCCGGCTGGCGCCCACGGGTTCATGGACGGCGGTCAGAAGCAGGCCGACCGCCAAGAACGCCGGAACAACCGCGACCCAGAAAACAGCTTTGAAGCTTTCGCTCGTCAGCCACATCAGCGCCATTGCGAGCCCTGGCCCGAGAAAGGCGCCGACCGTGTCCAACGATTGGCGCAGGCCAAAACTGGCGCCGCGCAGATGGGGAGGCGCGATGTCAGCGACCAGGGCGTCACGGGGCGCGCCGCGAATGCCCTTGCCGACACGATCGATGAACCGCGCCGCAACCACCCAGCCGATCGATGTGGCCAAAGGAAAAACCGGCTTTGTGACGGCGGCGAGACCATAGCCGACAACCGCCAATAGCTTGCGCTTGCCAAGCCAGTCGGAGATGGCGCCCGAGAAAATCTTGACGATGGAGGCCGTGGCTTCGGCGATTCCCTCGATGACGCCGACCGTCCCCATCGATGCGCCCATAACCGTGACAAGGTAGACCGGCAACAGCGCGTGAATCATCTCCGATGAAAGGTCCATCAACAACGAGACGAAACCGAGCGCCCATATGCCAGCGGGGATTTCCCTCAGCTTGGCGGCGACGCTGGCCAATGTCGTCTTGTCTTCCGACATCATTGCATTTTCTCGCCTACGACGCGGGCGCGGTCTTGTTGTCAGCCGTTTCCGGCATCCGCAACGCGAACACCGCCAGAGCCACGGAAGCGGCGCCGCCCAGGCCGAGAATGGCGGCGCTGTAGGCAAACCGATCGACCATCAGGCCGGCGGCCAGTCCGCTCGGCGACGCGCCGATTCCCTGCATTTTCGCCACCGCGCCCGGGCGAGATTATGGCGGCCCGTGCCGCGCATGATGTCGGAGAAGGCCAGCGGCGTCAGCGCGCTAAAAATGCCGGCGCCGACGCCGTCGAGAACTTGGACGCCGATCAGCCAGATTGTCGGAAAGCGCATAGAGCGCCGCGCGGACCGGAAGGATAGCGAAGGCTAAGAGAAACAGCGGCTTGCGGCCCCAGACATCGGCCCTGTTCCCGACCGGCGGCGCAATCGGCAGCATCACCAATTGCGCGGCAATAATGCAGGACGACATCATCGCTGTGGCTTCCCCGGGAAAGGCGGCGGCGCGTTTCTGGCCGACCAGCGGCGGCAAGGCGGTGTCGGCGAAATGGAACAGCGCAGATCGACTGGTCGCTGCTGCCGATGTTCGCCGGCCTGACGCCCACCTTCGTATACGCCGCCGTGGCGCGGCTGTCGGGGTCCAAAAGCAGGAGTTGTGAGCGTTCAAATCCGGAAAAGTGGGTCATGCCCAATTCTATCGCTACGACGGCGAAAACGGAATCGGCTCAGCCCGACTTTTCACACGGTCTGCAACAAATCTGCCTAGCTGTTTTCGGGCTCAAGATCGGAAGCTTCCGAGAGACTGCCGTCAGCAGCGCTTGGCCGCGATAGGCCGCGAGGCTCTGGTCCTCGCCCGTGGTTAGCTTGGCGGTGAAGTCATGCAGCGCGATCGCGCGCTCCCTTTCATCCTGGTTTGCACGCGGTCGCCAGCACATAGTCGAAGGCGCTGTAAACGGTGCGGGCGTCGAAATTGAGCAGCAGCCGATAAGGCAACCGGCCGGCCGTCGGAAGCCTGGCGAACAGCGCGGCGTCCTCGGCCAGCGCGCGGTGCCAGCCGGGGAAGACATGCTCTCCGATAGGCGTCACATCCACTGTCGTGAAGCCGGCCGCGTTCAGCTTCGCGGCATAAGGCGCTCGCTGGTCGGCATTGGCCGCGGGCACCGCGAATTTCTGCGCGAACTGGGACCAGGCGAAATCCTGCACCCGCCGGCGGAGCGCCTCGGG
>NZ_CAIUXT010000190.1 GCF_903903185.1 uncultured Rhodoblastus sp. | reverse complement strand
GATGGCCGTGTTCGAACTATCGAGGAGATGGACGACGCCGTGACGGAAGAAGCGCGGAGGCGGCATGCTGGCGATTGACACCAATATCATCGTTCGGCTGCTCACCAATGATGAGCATGCCCAGGCGGCCAGAGCCAAGACGCTGTTCGCGGAGAACGAGATTTTTGTCGCCACGACGGTTATGCTGGAGACGGAATGGGTACTCCGAGGCGCCTATAGCCAGCCCAAAGCTGAGGTCATTGCCGCATTGCGCGCTTTTGCCGGGCTTGCGACAGTGAAACTCGAGGATCCGGCCCGCTTGGAAATGGCGCTCACCTTGGCAGCCGGCGGAATGGATTTCGCCGACGCCCTGCATCTGTCGGGCGCGGAAGGATGCGAGGCGTTCGTGACCTTCGATCGGCAATTTGTGAAGTCGGCGTCCGCCAAGTCTACCATCGTCGTTCGCGAGCTATAAAAGTGGCCGGACCAATGCGGGCGCGACGGCGATCTTCCGGAATCGGCTCGAGGACGAAACCGCTACGCGGTAGCAGCGGCGAGGTTCGTGGGGTGGAATAGCTGATGCGCGGAGCCTGACCTGTCTCAAAATCATGGGGTTCAACCCCATGCGAGACAGGAGTTTTCGCGATGATCGACAAGCCCAACAGCCCATTGCGCCAGCGCATGATCGAGGACATGACCTCGCGCCGCTTCAAGGAGAAAGTTCAGAGGGATTACCTCCGCCACGTTCGGAACTTCGCGGTCTTTCTCGGCCGCTCGCCAGACGCCGCCACGGCTGAAGACGTCCGTCTCTATCAGTTGCATCTGGCCGAGCAGAAGATCGGCGCTCCGAGCATCAACGCCGCCGTCGCCGCGCTGCGGTTCTTCTTCAACGTCACGCTCGAACGGCCCGAACTCGCCCGCCATCTTGCTGGCGTGCACATGCCGCGTCGGGCGCCGGTGGTGCTGAGCCAGGAAGAGGTGTCCCTCCTGCTCGAAGCCGCGCCCGGCCTGAAGTACAAGGCCGCGTTCGGCGGCGCTTATGGCGCGGGCCTGCGGGTTTCCGAGGTCGTCGCGCTCAAGGTCTCGGACATCGACAGCCAGCGAATGACCCTGCGCGTCGAACAGGGCAAGGGCCAGCGTGACCGCTATGTCATGCTGTCGCCGCAACTGCTGGAATGGCTGCGCGACTGGTGGCGCGCCGCGCGGCCGCAGGCCTGGCTGTTTCCCGGGCAGAACCCGGTCAACCCGATGTCGGCGCGCCAGTTGAGCCGCGTCGTCAGCGACGCCGCCCGGGCGGCTGGCATCGCCAAGCGCGTGTCGCCCCACATCCTGCGGCACAGCTTCGCCACCCATCTGCTCGAACAGAACGTCGACATCCGCGTGATCCAGGTCTTGTTGGGCCATGCCAAATTGGAGACGACGGCGCTCTACACCCGCGTCGCCGTCAATACGATCCGCGATGTCGCCAGCTCTCTGGAAAAGCTGAAGGACCTGACCGGGCGCGCGCAGCATGCCTGACGCGCGCCGATGACGCGGCCCCCGGGTCACAGCCCGGGGGTCGCCGACATTTTTCACGCCCACGGCGCGGACTGGCGCAAGGCCAACGCTGGCCATGTCAGTCTCGCCCAGTTGAAGGCGATGTCGGCGATCGAACATTGCCGCACCTCGGCGCTCGGCGGCCATGTCGAGCGCTGCGAGGACTGCGCGCACATGCGCATCTCCTACAACTCCTGCGTTATGGGCAAATCCAGTAATGGGGAGTTGGCGTCCCGGCATCAGCATTTTTCTGTGAATTGCAGCGCTCTTGGTCTCCATAACAGAACGGTCCTGCGCCTCCGTCGGCTTGGCCATTGATGGCCGGCCACAAAAGGAGACGAACATGTTGGAGACCTATTTTTCGGCATCGAAGATGCTGGCGCATCTGCGGAGCGGGCCAAGCGGACCGTACCTTGACGGTTTCGCAGGCGCGCTTGAGCGGCAGGGCTATAGCGCCGACACAGCTGTGCGATATTTGCGGGCGGCAGCGCACCTCGGCCATGTCGTGGCTCGGCAAGCGGCGATGCCGAGCGACATTGATCTGGCGGCGTTCAGCGAGCACTTGCGCGCCTGTCGATGTCCGCGAGCCGTGGGAGGGCGTCGCAACCACCACACCATTTTCGGCGCCAGGCTCTTTCGCCAGCACCTTGTCGAAATTGGCGTGTGCCAGTCCGCCGCTGCCGCAATGCAACATGAGGAGCCGAGCCTGGTGACTCGCTTCAAAGTTTGGCTGCGCAAGCATCGCGGGGCGTCCGATTCCACCATCAAGCTTTACGCCCGCGACGCCGCGCACTTGATGGCGGCGCTCGGGGACGACCCAGAAAGGTGGGAACCGGTCGCTGTTCGTAGCTTTTTCCTGGAACGCGCGGACCATTGCGGCAATGGAACCGTCGAGAAGTTGACGACCAGCCTGCGCGCGTTCTTGCGGTATCTCGCTGTCGAAGGCCGCTGCCGAGCAGCTCTCGCCGATGTCGTTCCTGCCTATGCCCATTGGCGGCTCGCCGATTTGCCGCGATATCTGACGGCGGAGCAAGTCAGCCGGCTGATTGCGGCATGCGATGGCGAAGGCGTTGAGCGCCTGCGTGATCGGGCGATCCTCCTGCTCTTGGTGCGCCTCGGGCTGCGGGCCGGCGACGTGGCGCAACTTCGCCTTGACGACATCGAGTGGGAGACGGGTTCGCTGCGAGTCTCGGGCAAGTCGCGCTACGAGGTGCGTCTGCCGCTTCCGCAAGACGCCGGGGATGCGATCGCTGCCTACCTCTTGTGCCGCCCTTCGACCTGCCTGAGCGATCACTTGTTCCTCCGCAATATCGCGGCGTTTCGGCCGTTCCGAAATGGCGACGGCATCTCGTCGGTGGTGAAACGCCTCATGCAGCGGGCCGGCGTCGTGGGGCCGGTCAAGGGGGCGCACGTCCTGCGACACACGGCGGCGACCGAGATGCTGCGTCACGGCGTCCCGCTCGAGAAGATCGGGCTGGTCCTGCGCCACCGAGGCGTCGACACGACAGCCCACTACGCCAAGGTCGACGTCGCGCTCCTGAAGCAAGTCGCGCTGCCCTGGCCGGAGGTCTTCTGATCTTGAAGGCCATCGAAGCTTATCTGGCGCTCCGCCGCGCCACCGGATTCGCGATGCTGAACGCGGAGTGGCTGCTCAAGAG
>NZ_CAIUXT010000189.1 GCF_903903185.1 uncultured Rhodoblastus sp. | reverse complement strand
CGGATATTCCAACCCGCGAAATAGGCGCAAAGCGCGCCACCGCCCCCCGACGCCCTTGCGGAAGTTCTTTTGGCCGGCGCGGCGTTCCGCGGTTGTCAGGACAATGATCCGGGATTCGGTCAGAGACATCCCTGAGCTTCTTCCGGTTGGCTTCGATGATTTAAAACGTCGCCGCGTCAACGAGAGGCGGACCTGCGAATCTTTCGACGTCGAGAACCACGAAGATAATTGCTTTGCCCGGTTTCGAGGAGTCAGCAGTTGTCGGAACACAACGGCAGGACAGGAGCCATCGGGTTTGGCGCGGTCTTACCGGTCTTGGAGTTGATGCGCCCGAATGTTCCCGGCGAGAGACGAACCGGCTCCGCGACAAATCCCCCCATTCAGGCATGGATTATATTGGACCGACTTCGGCGGCAAATGACTCGGAAAAATCTGAAAACGATGACGAGTCGCCATGAACCAAATGGATCACGCGCTCAACCGCAGATCGTGCCAAACGCGTAGCACGTCTTCGCGCCAACGCGAAATATCCCGGCGTGAAAGCGACTCGCAGCGATTGAATAGATATCTTCATCCAGCTACTGGTGGAGCGACCTAGCCAATCTACTCGCTAAGCCAGGGGCCCAAATTGAACACGCGTGACGCGATAATCCTCGCCGCACGCGGAACGACAAACCGATCGTCGGCCGAACCAAAGTTGGATTTGAACCCACGTGTCCTGAAACTTGCAGAACCTGAACCCAGACCCTGATTGCCTCACTTCACCTCTACCGTAAGTCGGGAACCAACCGACGATCGATTTGACCAGCCAAGCCTGCCTTCGCCCGCGATTATTGTCAACCGGATTCGCGCGCCGCGCGCGGTCAATTCGTCACGATGTTCCACATGGTCGAAGCCGGTGGATTGAACGGTCCGTCCGCCACGACCGAGGCTTGAGTCAACACATTCTCCGCCATCAGCCAGAGACGCGACGACGGCAGCGGCGCGCCGCCGGCGAGGCGCAGCGAGGCGCCCGTGCGGAAGCCCTCGATGCGATTGCCGCGCACCAAGATGCGGGGCCCGAGCGCGCCGAACGCCTCGATGCACACCTGCGCGCGCAGGTCCGGCGTGACGCCGCGCACCAGCGCGTGATTTTCGAGCACCAGGAGATTTGCGACATTGCCGACAAAGACGGCGCGCGGCCCGCGCGGGCGCACGCTGGCCAACGCCTCGTCGCCGGGAACGAGCTCCGTCTCGATGCGATTGTTTTGGATCAAAACGCTTTCGGCGACATCCGGCGCGCCCTTCGAGGCTTCGCGATGGCTGAGGCCGATATGCACGGCGTCGCGAAAGCGCGTAATGGTGTTGCCGACGATGCGCGCCTCGCGCAGCACATTGCCGGCGAGACAAACGCCGCGCAAGCCGACGATCGCGCGCTTTTGAAAGGTGCGCGCCACGTCGATCAATCCCGATATTTCGCTCCAGCGCTTCGGGTCCGCGAGCGCCGCCTTGGTCTGCACGCCAATTTCCTTGACGATGTCCTGCGGTCGCGGCGCATTGGCGAGCTTGGTCGAGAGAAACTGCTTCATTCCCGCGCGCACCCGCGGATCGGCGGAGAAGGCGATGGTCGTCGCGCCGATCTGCACGCTGGTTTCGCTCTTGGCGGGGACCTCGCCGGCCTTGAGCGCGCGCGGCCGCGCGGAAATCAACTTGCCAATTCCAGCGATCGCGATCGCGTCCTTTTGCACGGCGGCGATATCGACATTGATCTCGGGCCGATTGCACAGGATCTGATTGTCCTCGATCTGCGCGCGCAGAATATTGACGCCCAATATCCCATATTGGCGCTCGCCGGCGATCAGCGTGCAACCGCGCACGCGCAGCGAAGCCGTGGTCTTGACGTTGTCACCGCGCGCCGCCGGACGAACGGCGAGACAGGCGGCTTCGCGTTGCGCATTGTCGCCGGTTTCGAGATAGACGCCGTCGAGATCGACCGCGCCGCAATCGAGGAAGGTCAGCGCGCCATTGATTTGCGGAGCGTTGGTCTGCGACGCGATGACGGCAAGATCGCGCACGATCACGTCGGCGCAGCCGATAAAGGCGACGCCGATCTCGCCGGCGGGATTGCGAATACGCGTGCCGAGGCCGCCGCCCGTCAGTTTCAAATGGCCGAGGCGCTGGATCGTCACGCCGCCGGCGGGCGTCGGGAAATCGCCGACAGGAAAACAGATTTCGGCGTCGGCGCCGGCGGGCAGGGCGAGGATCGGCGCCTCCCAGCCGGGGCCGGGCCGCACCACGACGGTGCAGGCGCCGCCGTCCCTTTCGCAAAGCGCGTCGAGCGCCTCGGCAACGGTCCTGGCGCCGGCGAGATCGGCGCAAGCGGACGCATAATAGACCTCGGTCGCGGGAATCGCCGTGAGCGGCGGAAATTCCGGCACGCATTGGCCAAAGCCCGGCGTCGCCGCAAAGGCCGAGCCATTCCATTGCATCACGGTCAGCAGACATTCGCGCATCTTGAAACGCGATGGTTGCGGCAGGAAATTCCCCAGCCCGTCGGTCGGCCATTCGATCGCGCCGGTTTCCTCGTCGATGGCGGTGCGCGCCGGGATCAACCAATAATCGCCGGCGCGATAGTCGCCCTCCGCGAAACTGACGGCGACGCCATGTTCGAGCTGGATCGGCGCGGCGCTCGCCACGGGCGCGCCATTCTCGTCGCCGGTTTGCTGATCCCAGCGCCGCAGCCTGGCGGCGTTGGCGAATTGCGCGGCGAGCGCGGCGGCCGCGTGCAACTCGATCTCATTGGCGGCGGCGCGCACGTCCTTGGTGCGCGACAACGGCTGCGCCGCGCCGGTGAGTTCGATGCGGTCGTCGAGCAATTCGACGAATTGCTCGGCGCCAAAGCCGATGTCGGCGTCGCGTCCGGTCGAGGCGACGGAGAGGATCGGGCCGGCGGTCTGGGTGTCGCCGGAATTGCGTTTCACCACGGCGGTGAGCACGCTGCCGTTTTCGCGCGACCATTTGAAGGTGGCGCTGGCGCGCGGCCCACCGCGATGGATCTCGACGCGGTAGAGCTGGTTCTCCAGGCCGCGATAATCGGCTTGCGGCGGCAGCACGCATGGATTGTCGTCGGCGGGCGGCGCGACGGTCGAGGCCGTCAGGGCGCCAGGATTGAACGGCGCTTTCCAGGCGTCGCCGATGGTGGCGCAACTGGCGCCGGCGGCCGGCTGGGCGATCTTGCGCAGCCGCATTTGCCAGACCATTTGCGCGCGCGCGCCGGTGTCGGCGCCGCCCAGCGCCTTCTCGCGCATCGCGGGGTCTTCGACGGCGGTGACGATGCGCTCGAAGACGCGCAAATAGACCGCATAGGCGCCGGCGCCGTCGGCGAGATCGGGAAAATTGGCGAGCGGAGCGCCCGGCGCCAGCGGCAGGAAGGGTTGGCTGGTGAGCGTGCAGGGCGCGTCGTTGGCGCAGGGAACGCCGTCGAGATAGAGCGTTCCGGCGCCGATCTTGAGATTGCCCCCGTCGACCGTGACCGTGAATTGTCCATTGGGCCGGCCCGCCGGACCGACGACATCACGTGTGGTCTCGTCCTCCCGGCGGTTGAAAATCTCCGCCTGCTCATTGGCGTCGGCATCGACCCCGACGCGCCCTTGCTGTTGCAGAACCGATCGAAAACGACGCTCGGGCCGAAATGTGTTTCTGGAAAAATCGCCTTTCATCGTCTCAACTCCTGATGATGCCGGAATTGATCGGCGTCGTGAAGACTCCCGCCTCCAGGCCGATCTTGAGATATTCGGCCACGCGTTTGCGCAGGTTGTTTTCCTTGTGGATCTGCTGGAGCGAGCGGAACACGCCGACTTCCGAGCCGTCTTCGGCGCCGGCGCGAATTTCCGGCGCGCAGCGGGGGCCGAGGCGCGCATAGGCGGGATCGGCCGGCGCGAGGCTGACGAATTCCGGCCTCACCCCCGCCGTCGCCGCGATGTCGAGCGCGGCGAGCTGGCTCGCCGAGGCGCCGGCCGCCTTGGCCGCCGCGACCGCCCGGCGCGCGGCGGTTTCCGGCTGGCATTGGTAGCGGCGCGGCGTGACGGAGGCGCGCGGGAGATAGCAAAAGCGAACGCAGCCCTGTTGCGTACGCGCGCTGGTCACGCGGCCTGTGACGAGCGCATTTTGCATCAGCGCGATCTCGCGCGCCCGGACCTCGCCGACGATCGTGACGCTGTCCAGGGTCAACGCGCCCGCCGGATCGCCGGCGGCGTTGGCCGCGATGGCGGCATTGGCGTCGTCGCCCGCGTCGATGACGCCGTCGGCCGCGCTCACCGAGGTCAGCGGATCGATTTGCAACGCGCCGACAAGACAGCGCGACAGCGACACGGCGCCGCCGGCCGCGCCCGTCCAGGCGACGACGCTCGAAGGAACGGTGCATTGTTGCAGGGCGACGGCGCCGGGGCCGCCGAGAATTTCGACGCCGTCGCCGATGAGAAAGCCGATCAAGCTCAGGCTGGCGCCGGCGCCGAGCGTGACGGTGAGTTTGCCGCCGATCGCCGGGCGTTGGTTCGAGCCCGCGCGCAGCGTCAAACTCCGGCCCGCCGCCAGAACCACGGCGAGATCGCCGGGAAAGGTCGCGCTGGCCGCAACGCGCGCGTCGGCGTCATGCGCGGCGGCGGCGGCGATCGCGGCGGCGAGGTCGTCGCCGGCGACGATGTCGACGTCGGCCGGCCCATCGTCGCGGGCATAGGCGCCTGCCCCGAAATGGCCGGAAAAACCGTAAACATAATCGACGGCGAGCGTCGCCGCGCCGGGGTCCTCGGCGAGGACGACGCGGCCGAGCACGGGATCGATCGAGGCGCGGATACCGAGTCGGGTGGAGGCCTGCCAGTCCGAGAGGTCGCAGATTTCTACCGATTCCGGTTCGATGGCCGCGCCGCCGACCGCGATGCGCGCGATCGGGTCGGACGCCGTGAAGGCGACCGCCGCTTCATCGATCTCGGACGCGGCGGCGCCGGCGGCGATCCGCGCACGCCGATCTTCGAGTTCGGCGAACAAGCGGCGCCGCGAGGCGGGGCTGGGGATGTCGCGCGGAGGACCGCCGCGCGCCTCGTTTTGCGCGCGCGGACGCGCCGGCTGAAACAGCGGCGCGTCGCGGCCGAGCGGGTCGAAGGTCAGGCGCAAGGGATGGGCGGGGTCTGGCGTTCCCGGCGTTCCGCCGCGCAAGGCGAAAGCGGAGAGCGGATAGAGCTCGATCGCGATATTGGGAATGTTCCAGACGCCTCGGCCCGAGCCGATGCGGCGCACGTCCACGAGGCGCGGCGGATCGACAAAATTGCGCGTCGGCGGCGGCGCGCGCAGCGACGCCGTGGAAAGGGCGCGCGGGCGCGCATGTTTCATCGATTCGTTCCAGACGAGGCGCGTATAGCATTCGGTGGCGACGGCGCCCCAGCCGGTGACGTCGGCGGCCAGCGTCTCCAGCACCGACAGCGTGCCCTTGCGTCGGCGATAGCCGATGGTGTTGGCGACTTCCGCGCGCGGACTCGCCACCGCCGCCGAGGGGCCGGCGAGCGGGGCATAGCCGATCATGTCGCCGATATAGGGCACGACCCAATCGGCGCAGGTCTCGATGAAGAGATCGTCGTAGAGTTGTTCGACGTTGCGTTCGACGCCGCCGAGCTGCTCGGCGATCGCCTCGATCAAGGCTTCCAGCGGACCGTGCGGCTCCTCCTCGCGCAGACGGTCGCGCAGCAGATAGATCGCCGGCAGCAGCCCGAGCAGATAGTTCTTGTCATATCTCATGACGCGGCCCTCAATCCGTTCAGCGGCCCATCGGCGATCGTCAGCAATTGCGCGCCGAGCAGGCCGGCGGCCGAGCGCGAGGGTCCTTGCGCGGTCAGCGCCTCTGGCGCGGGCGTAGTGGGGTCGAAAGCCGCATCGGCGAAATAGAGGCCGTTGAGATCGACGGCGACAACGCCTTCCGTCCGCTGCAGAACGGCGATCGCCTCGCTCGCGAACACGGGCCGGGCGAAGCCTCGGGCGGCGAAGCCGAAGGCGTCGCGCAGCCTCTGCCTGGCGTCGGCGAGCACGAGATCGGCGACGCGGTCGCCATCGACGATCAGCGCGGCGTCGAGATCGAACGGGCGCGGACGATAATTGGCCAGCGCCGCCGGCACATTGGGATCGCCGGCCTTGCGCATCGCGTCGAGCAGATCGGCCCAGGCGGGCGTCTCGGGTGGAATGATGTCTCCGTCATGACCGGCGATGGTGACCAGCGCGACCCAGCGGCGCCCGTCCCATAGCCAATGCGCCGAGGCCTTGGCGACGCCGGCCGAGGCGCGGGCGAAATCCTCGTAATCCTTCAGCGTGACGATGCGGCCCAGCGTGCGCAGCGGGAACGGCAGCGAGACGCGCGCCTCCTCCAGCGTCTCGGGATCGCCGCCCCCGGTCGCCGGCACGGGATTGACGACGCTCTTGAGGCCGAGCGGACGGCTGAGCGCCAGCGACAATTGCCCGGCGTCGAGATTGCCGCCCGCGCCAATGCCGCGGCGATAGGAGGCGGTGATATTCTCCTGGCCTGAAGGTGGGCGGGCGCCGTTGACGCCGTCGCCAAAAACCACATAGCTTTTGCCGTTGGACGCGGTCTGTAGCATATAGACGCGATCGTTAGGCCCGGCGGCGTAGAGATTGTCGACCAGTTTCCAGGCGACGCCATTGACGCGCACTACGATCTCCGCGCGTATTCCGCCCGGCGCGGCGGCGCTGACAAAGGTCAGTGGCGTCTGTTTCATCTCGAAACGGGGAAAGGCGACATTGGCGTCGCCGCCGCCAAGCGTCTCCTCGACGCTTTCGCCATGACTCGCCGGCGCCACATTGGCCAGTACGCGCAGGCTTTCCAGCGCATAGCGATGCGCCAGCGGATGCGACAGGCGCAGCGCCGTATAGCCGTCCTCCAGCGTGACATCGGCGATGGCGGCGGTCTCGAAGCCGGCCTGTCCCGGCAGATCGATCCGATCGCCGGTGACAACGATCGCGCGCCCCGGCGCGAGTCCGAAATAAGGTCCGTCGAGCGTCAGCCGGTCGCCGCCGGCGTCGGCGTAAGCCGGGTCGAGCACGATATCCGGCGGCGCGGCGCCGACGCGCGCGGTTTCGATCATCACCCGCGTGTTGCGCAGAGTGAAATCCCCGAGCGACCCGGCGGCGCCGAGCCAGCGCAAATCGCCGAGCGTCACTTGCGTGACGCGGCCGCGCAGCTTGAACAACGAGACCGACACTTCGCGGGCGGCGGCGATGCGCGCGGCGAGCGTCCCCAGGCCTGGATCGTCGAGCACGATCCAGCGGCCGACAACCGCGGCGGCGTTGGCGTTGTCGAGATAAAGACTGTTGGCGCCGGCGCCTTGTTCGGAAATATGGCCGAAGAGGTTGCCGAAATGCCGATAGCGTTCCGCATTGTGGCCGAACAGCGCGGCGGTCGCGCCAAGGACGATCATTGTCAGATCGACTTGATCCGCTGCTTGCGACTTGCGGATCGCCGTCTCCAGGCGATCCATGTCCCAGCGCCGCGCCGCGCCGCTCGCCTCCAGATCGGACTGCCGCCATTGGCGGCCGCGCAGAGCGCCGGCGACAAAAGCGTCGTCGAAATCCCTGGGCGGGGCGCCGGTCGGGGCCGGCGCCGGCGTCGGCGTGATCGCGGCCGGCGCCACGCCGTCCGAGAAGGAGACGACGGTGCGGCCGCGCGGCGTTTGCATATCGACGCCGGTCGCCTGATTGAGAACCGGCGCGGCTGCGCCCTTATGCAGCAGCACGTGGTCGCCGCTCTTCACATTGCTGAGAAAGCCGGGGAAGGCGAGTTCGCGAAAATTGGCGGCGTTGGCGGGAAAAGTCGCGCGGCCGCGCAGGCCGATGGCGTTCCATTCGGGCCGCGCGACGATATCCTCGACGCTCTCGAAAATCTGGGACTTCTGGCCGGGACCGGGAACGCTCTGCGTCCTGGTTCCCGAGGGGATGATCACAGAGGCGGGAACGCCCTCGATGGCGCCCGGATTGGGGTAGGGGCTGGCCGGCAGGCCGGCGACCAGCGGCGTCGGCGGCGCTGTCGGCGTCTCCAGCGTGAAGGCGAGCCAGGTCGCCGCCGCGCGGCCGGGCGCGAGCCGATAGCCCGACAATTGACCGAGACCGACCAGCGATTGGCGCTCCGCCGCAGTGCGCAGATATTGCTCGTTGGCGAAGCGCTCCTGATAGAAGGAGAGAATGTCGCAGAGCACCGCCGCCGCGTCGAGCATGGCGATGGAAAAGTCGTCGGTCTCGCGCGTGCGCAGGCCGAAGTCGGCGTCCTTGCCGAGCGTCGCCAGCATGGACTCGAGAAAGGCGCCATGTTCGCCGACGCGATAGACGATGGAGGTCAGGCCCGGCGGGTTCGAGATTGTCGCGGGAGCAAGCGTCTCGACTCCGGCGCAGCATTGGCAATCCATCACAGCCCTCCTCTGAGCGTCAGCGTGAATGCGCCATGTTCGGGAAAGTTCGGATCGTTGGCGATCGAGAACGCCTCGGTCGCGCCGGGCGTGAGATAGCCGTCGATCAGGCCTTGCGCATCCTGCGGCCGGTCCTCGCGCGCGAAACGGGTGACGCGGGCGTCGATGACGCCGTCGACCTCCTGCGCCGCCGCATAGAGCGGGCTGAGATAAAAGCGCTCGCCCATGACGAGGCGGTCGGGATGGAACAGGCCGGGCGTTCCGTCCGGCTGCAGGCCGCTGGTGAGCTTGCCCAAAACGGCGGCCCGCGCGTCGGCGCGATAGCGGTTTGGCGCGACACATATGTCCATGGCGATGGCGAGCGGCGTCAGCAGGGCCGGCCGAATTTCGAGATCGTGGCCCGCCATGCGCTTTTCCTCTAGGGCGGCGAGCACGCGCGCGCGAAGATCCTCCGTGAGCACGCCGCCCATCGGATCGATGGTCACGAAAACCGTGTGCCAACTGCCGGTCCAGCGAATGCGCGCGGCGGCGCGTTGAACGCCGGGCGTCTTCATCGCTTCGCTGGCGTAATCGGCGGCGGTGACGGCGCGCTGCTGCGTGCGATAGGCGTAGGGAATTTTCTGGCGCGCCTCGTCGATGGACTCCGGGTCCACGCCACCGGTCGCGGGCGTCGGATTCCACACGCGCTCCACTTCGGCGCGGCCGATCAGCAGGTGGTGCAGGGCGTCGGCGCCGACATTGCCGACGCGCCCGTTGCCGACGCGATAGCGCGCGGCTAGGGCGAAGCGCTGCTCGGGCGCGCGTCCGTGAACGCCGTCGCCAAGGCGCAGCGTCGCGCCCACATCCGGCTCGGCCTCGACGACGAAACAGCGCCCCTCGGCGCCGATGTCGCTCTCCAGCAAAGTCAGCCGAGGCGTCCAGGGCGGCGTCAGCGGGCTCTCCAGCGTGACTTCCGGCAAGGCGCGGCGTGGATCGGTCGCCGCGAGATCGCGCGCCGAATAGCGCAAAGGATCGCTCGACGGCGGCGTCAACGGCGGCGTGGCGAAGGTCACCGGATCCGCCGCGAGCCGCGGACGAAAGGCGCCGCGGGTCGGCACGTCGCTCAAGGGCTCGAGCGCGTTCGGCTCGAAGGGAGGGCCGATGGTGCGGCCGTGATCGGCGAGCACGATATTTCCCAGCGCGAAGCTGACGTCGTTCACCGGCTTGCCGTCCTGTTCGCGGCTGGCGACGCAGAGCGGGAAGGCGAGCGCATCCCCCGGATGCCAGGCGATTTCCGTGATGGCGCGATTGTCGATGGGATCGATCGCGGCGGCGTCGACGGTCAGGAGACGCACCGCTTGCCGGCGCGCGACATCGGCGTCGGCGGGATCGCCGCTGCGCGGTCCGCGCGCCTCCATCAGGATCAGAATGTCGCCTGGCGCAAGGTTTGGAAAGGCGCCCCGCAGCGTCGCGCGGGTCGCGCCCCTCGGCAGGCAGCATTCGCTCGCGCCCCAGGCGTGGAACGGCATTTCATTATGGGCGACATAGAGGTTTTTGAGTTCGTCCATGGTCTCGAACAAGCCGGCGCCCTGTCTCACGGCGTCGGCGAGGCCGATCCAGTCGCTGTTTGGCGAGGGGGCGAGGCCCGGCTGATCGGTGAGCAGGCGCGCGCCCCGGGGCACAACCGGCAGCGCGCCGCCGAGCGCGTCCGCCCGCACGCGGATCTGCACGAAGACGCGGGCGTTGTGGCCGCTGTGCATCTGATAATCGACAAGGCGGCCATGGCGCTTGACCGAGGCGTGCAGGCGCGCGGTGGACAGATAGGCCTCGGTGACGACGGCGTCCTGACGATAGCTCAGATAATCGCCGGCATAGGCCAAAGTCTCCAGAATCATCACGCCGATGTCGGCAGGGTTGCCGCCGGTCCAGCCCGGCGCCAGCGTCGCCACGCGATCGAACAATTGCCGCCGCAGCGCGGCATAGTCGCGCGCAAGATAATCGATCTGCGGCGGCGGAAAAGCCGGCGGCGGACAGGCCTCCTTCGGCGCGCAGTCGAAATCGCCAACGCATTCGGGATGGAACGCGAAAGGCGCGGCGCTCAATTGCGGATCGAGCCCCTTCAGCGTTCCGCTCGCGGGCGGCGCATTGCCGACGCGCACTTCATAGGTCGAGCGGTCGCCTTCCGCGCTGAGCGTCAAGGTAAGGACCAGGGCGCCGATCGTCGCCGCTGGGCTGACGTCGATCGCGGTGAGACCGGCAATGCGCACGCCTCCGGCGATGGTGAAATTCTCCCTGGCCAGGGCGATGGTCAGCGGATGCAGAAAATGCAGCGAGAGGCGCGGCGGAGCGCCGGCGATCGATTCCACGAAGTCGATCCCGTTGAGCGGGGCCGGACCCTTGAGCGCCCGCACGGCCTCGCGTCTTTCATTGCCGGGGCAGACGACGTCGGTCATGACAGCGGCCTTTCCAGGGTGACTTGCTGGCGCTCCTGAGTGCGTCGCACGCGATAGGCGACGCGCACGGTGAGGCGGCCGTCATTCTGATTGGCGTCCACGCTCTCCAGCAACAGCACGTCGCCGAGCCATTGCTGAACGGCGCCCTCGACCAGGAATTTGGTCGCCGCCGCGAGTTCGTCGCCGCCCGGCGCGAAGATCATTTGCAGCAGCCCGCCGCCGAAATCCGGGCGGTTGACACGCTCGCCCATAGTGGTGAACAGCAGCTGTTCCAACAGATCCTCGACATGTTGCTCATAGGAGCCGACCGCGGTGCGGCCGCGGCCGTCGATGCGCAGCGGAAAGCGAACAGGATCCATGGCCTTTCTCCTATGTTCCGATCACGCGGGGCTGCGTCGCGACGATCAACACCGGTCCTTGCGGCGCTTGCGTCGGTCCGAGCCCCAGCCCCGAAGAAGTCTGCAACAAGGCCGGCTGACCGTTGACGAGCACCCGCGCGGCCGGCGTGATCCATTGCACGCGCAGACAGGGCTGCGCGACGCCGCCGGGCGCGAACAGGCAACCGGCGATCATCGCCATGTCGGCCATGGTCGCGACCGGCATGCCGCCTACGAACACGCGCGTGTTCGACGAGATCACCTGCACCGCGCCGGCGCCATGCGCGCACAGCGCCGTGGCGCCGACATGAAAGAGGGGTCCGGGCATGGCGTCGCCTCACGTCACGACAAGGGCGCCGGCGTTCACCGTGACCGTCGGTCCGATCAGGGTGATGCTGGCGCCCTTGCCATTCTGAATGAAGATACCCGTGTCGTTGACAATAATCGACGCGCCGAGCGCGCTCTTGAGCATGATCCCGCCGGTCGGGCCGGGCGCGTCGCTGACCAATATTCCGTTTTGCAGCGCCGTCTGGATCGTCATCGCCGAGACGCCGGGCGGCGCGATTTGCGAAAGCGCCGGCACTTCCGCCGCCGAGCCCCACCAGCCGCCCACCCAGATCGGATAATCCGAATTGCCCTGCTCGAACTCGACCCAGACGCCGGCACCGATCAACGGCGCCCACAGCATGCCGTTCTGAATGCCGCTCGACGGCACGCAGGGCATCGCCCAACTCGACGGCGTGAGGCCATGCACGTCCGGCACCTGCACCTGAATGCGGCCCATGCGCAGGGGATCGACATTGTTGATCACCGTGCCGCGATATTTTCCGTAGTAGCGAACCGTCTCGTCCATCGCCCCGTTTCCCGTTCGTCGTCCGCGTCGCGCTCAGGGCGCCACCACGGGCGTCAGGCTGATCAGCCCGTTGCGCGCCAATTGAAAGCTCTGCTTGTATTCCCGCTTGCGGGCGTCGATGTTGTGCGTGACGCTTTTGACATAATAGAGCCCGTCATAGGCTGGCCCGCTGCCGCGCACGCCCACCAGCTGGCGCGCCGCGAGCACATGGCCGTAGCGGGTGACGTCGAGCTGGCCGCTGGCGGTGACCGCGTCATTGGACTCGATCGCCTTGCCCATGCCGGCAATGATCGCCCGCGCCGGATTGAGCTTGGCGGCGCCCTCGAGAAATTTGAAATGCAGCGCCGGCGCCGAGCGGAGGGCCAGCGGCGGCGCGAAGGGGCTGATCTCCGGCAGCGGCACCGGGATGTTCACCTTGCTCAGCGGCTCCTGGATCATGATCGCGAGCTGCTCGCGCGTCGAGCCGTCGAGGCTGAAGCTCAGCGACTCGACATTGGTCGCGTGATCCATGTTGACGTTGAGCGCGGGCTGCGGGACGCCGACGCGGATCTCCGGCCCGAAATATGCGAGATTCATCCCCGGCGCGGGGCCGGCGCTCACATAGAAGACGTAGCCGTTTTCCTTGGCGAGCTGGTTGATATAGTCGAGGTCGGTGCCCTTCTGGAAGTCGATGCGCTGGATCGGCAGATTGAGATCGGGAAACAGCGACGGGATCACCATCGGAACGACGCCGAAAATCGCGTATTTCGCCAATATCGCGGCGATGCGCAGTTCGTCCGACATCGCCGGATAGGGAATGCCCTTGAGTTCGATCAGGCCCATCATCACGCTCACATCCTCGCCGGTGATGGTCAGCGCGCCCTGTCCCGGCTGGTTCGAGGGCGTGAATTCCTGGCGCATGACGATGCCGTCCATCAGCACATTGGGAACGCCATTGACCGTCACCACGAGGATGGCGCGCACGCCCGGATCGAACAGCCCGGCGGGCAGCAGCGTGGTCGCGATCGCCGATCTCGACCCGACCTGAAAGGCGAGCTGGAAGCCGCTGCGCTGGCCGGAGGCGATGGTGATCTGCACGCTCGACAAGGCGTTCGTCACCTCCGCCGGCGCGGGGACCGGCACGAGCGGGCCAAGCAGCAATGTCAGGAAGATCTGCTTCATGACGCGTCAATTCTCCGGCGGGCCGGGCAATCCGGCCGGCAGCGTGATGCGCAACTGGCGGCCCGGCGTCGCGGTGAGATCGGCCGGATCGAAGGCGAGATTGGCGTCGGCGATCAACCAGAACATCTCGGGGTCGCCGAGATATTGCGCCGCGAGGCGATCGAGGCGCTCGCCCTGCGTCACAAGATGGCGCTGCAAGGTGGCGAATTGCGACGGCGGCGGAACGAAGCGGCGCGAAAGATAGGCGACCTCGCGTCCGTCGCGAAGCTTGCGCGTCAGCACTTGCGAGCCGGCATAGCGGCTCTTGGGGGGCAGCGGATTTTTCATGGCGATCCTCACAGGGCGACTCCCAGATCCTGCGTGGCGCCATACAGGAACTGGCGCGACAGGGCTTCCTTTTGCGATTGATAGGCGAGATAGAGCTCGGCGCCCTTGCCGCCGGGCGTGAGATCGTTGACGTTGAGCACGCGCAGCGCCAGGCTCACTTTGGCGCGGATCGGATTGAGATTTGGATCGAAGGCTTCCTCGGTGACGCTGAACTCCATGATGCGCACGGGAACGATCCGGCTGCGGCCCCACACGAACAGCGTCAGCGGCGTCTCCGCCGGCACAATCTCCAGCGTGCCGACACTCGCCAGCGCCTGATTGGACCGCAGCGTCGCGACGGAAGGGTAGATCAGCATCTCCAGCGCGGCGAGTTGCGGGTGCAGGCCGTTCGCGGCCTTGCCCTCGGCGAGTTGGTCGGTGGCGTCGAGCTCCGCGTCGAGCTTGTAGATTTCCACCGGAGGCGCCTTCAGCCGCAGCGCCTCGACGCGATCCCCCGACTCGGGGCCGACGCCCTGCGGCTGCAACGAGCGGCTGAGCTGCTCGGGATTATATTGCAGCACGATCGCCTGCCGGGCGGCCCCGGTGTCGGGATCGGTCAGCACGAGGCCGGCGCGCAATGTGCGGGGGGTGACGAGCGATGTCATGGATCACCTTCTGGAAGTCCGGAATCCCTGTAGTCGATAAAAGCGTACGAGGCGTTCGATCACAAGCGCGCGGAGCGCTTCCCTGGCCTGCGCCCGGGATTCGAATACCCATGCCTCGGATTGCAGCGTCAACCATTCGCGGATGAGCGCTTCCTCTCTTGCGGCGTGCTGCCTTTGCGCTTGGCGGCCGGATTCGCCGCCGATATCGGTTCGCGGCGGCGCGGCGCGCCGTTCCGGCTCAGCTGCGGTCGCGTCCTTGGCGGCGTTGGCGCCGCCAGGCGCGAGCGCCGGGTCGTTGCTGGGCCTTAGAAAGGTTTCACGATATCGGTTTTCCTGCAGGCCTCGGGTCGCGGGGTTGGCGTCCTGGATCGATTGCGGAAGGCCAGCGGCGCTGGGATTGCCCGTGAGGTCGAAGGCTTGCTCGATGGGCATCCGACCCGATTGGATCAGGTCCAGCGTCATCACCGAATGGGCTGCCGTCGCGGGATTTCGGATACCTTCCCGACCGAACATCAACAAGGCGAGATCCCTGGGCGCAGCGCCCTTCGCCAACCGAGGCGGAAGATCGCCCGAACGCACGAGGCCTTCGACATGTTCGATCATCTCGCGCTCGGTGAGCCCCGACCGCTTCGCCATGTTTCCCAGGCGTTTAACGAGATTCCTATAGGTGCTGCCGCTGCCCACCAGTTGATTGGAGACCGTCGCGCCAAATCGCGGGCCGGTCTCGTAAGCGCTTAGCCCGCCGGCGAGTTGAACCACGCGGCGTTGACCTTGCCGAAGCGGTTGCGTGCCTTGCGCGCCGAAGCGGCGAATATAGGCGAGGTAGTCGCGGGGGTTGTTAATCGTCGGATTATTGGGATCCATCCGGTTCTCGGCTTCCGCGACTTCGTCGCTGATCATTACGCGGTCCACCGCCTCCCGCACCACTTCGCGCAGGAATTCGCCGCTCAAATCCTCCAGTCGAACGGGCGCCGTCCCCTCTGGATTGACGCGGGCGAAAAGCTGGAATTGGGAGCCACTGTGGGTGACGCGCAGCGATCGCAGCCAATAGCGCAATTGGAGCCCGCGCAACTGCAACCACAGCAAGGCGCGACGAATGCCGCGCGAACCCGCGGTCGAGGCGAGGATCGGCGGAATCTCGGCGAGCGCGCGTTGCAAACGTTGCTCGGCCGCTCGGCGCTTGTTACCGCGTCGCCGCTCGCGCCATCTCCTGAACCGCCGCCGCAAGCGCCCCATGCCGCGGCGCAGGCGCGCCAATCCGCGCAACAGGCCGCGGCCCCAGCGGCTGCGCATCAGCACGCGGCGCACGGCGCGCAGGCCGCGGCGCGCGAGCCTTCCGAGCGCCTTCAGCCCGCGCCGCCCCAACCGCGCCAGCGCCTTGACGCCGCGCATGACAACCCGGCCGACGCGCTTCAGCGCCCGCCCCACGGCGCGGCCGACGCGCTTGAAGAACGCCATCAGCTTTTGCGCCAGCGCCTTGAGCTTACCGCTGACCTTGCTGGCGGCGCCGCCGAGGCGGGCGATGAGGAACATCGCCAGGAATTGAATCACGGCAATCGCCGAGGCCGCCAGCGCGGTCGCGAATTGCGGTCCCGCGCCGCCGTTCTTGACCGCCTTCAGAAACACGAAGAACAGTTGCGCCGCCTGAATGATTTTTTGCACCGAGCCCCAGGCCGCGATCAGACCCTGAACCACCAGCATGATCGCGGCGGCGGCGGGCACCAGCATCGAGATCAGCTTTTCGATGAGAAAGCCGACGATGATGCCGGGCAGCGACTGGATAATCGCCTGCCATACGAAGCCGGCGATCTTGCGCAGCGAGATGGCGCCGCGGCGCAGGAAGTCGAGCAGCATCTTGCCCATGCCGACGATGCTCTCGACGGTCTCGTTGAACCACGTCTTCACCGCGGTCTTCAACGCCTTCCACAAATGATTGCGCAGCCCGTCCATGATCGAGGCGCCGAGATTGCGCAGCCATTGCGAGGGGCCGGCGGCGATATCCCTGACGAGATCGGCAAAGGCGCCAAGCGCGGCAATGGCGGCGCGCGCGAAATCCAGCGCGCCCTTGACGGCGCTGGCCACGGCGTCGACCAGCGCCGTGTACAAAAGCTCATAGGCGCAGATGATTGCGTTCAGCACGGCCATCAGCGCGTTCAGCAGAGCCATCACGGCCCGCTCCAGCAGATCGGCCAGTTTGTTCACGGCGGCGACGGCAAGATCGACAACGCTCTCGATCGCCGCGCGGAAACGCGCCCGCAGGGTTGGGAAGGCGGCGAGCAGAGTGTCGCCGATGGCTATCAGCAGGGTTCCGGCGGCCTTGATCAGACCGACAACGGCGCGGCGCGCGAGATCGATCGCCTCATGGGCGAGGCGCTGCGCGGTTTCGATCGCCGCGCGCACGAGTTTGCGCGCCGCGTCGAAAATGGCGTGAATGCCCTCGCGCAGCTTGTTGAAGAAGCTGGTAATGCTGGAGGCGAGCCAGCCCAGTATGCCGCCATCCGACTCGCGCTTGGCCTGGTCGCGCTTCTCGCGCGCCTGACGCTCGCCTTCGGCGCGGGCGCTCGAAATGTCCTGATTGCCCTTGGCGAGATGGCCTTGCGCCTGATCGTCGGCTTGCGTCTGGCGCAGCGCGACGGCGTCGCCGGCGTCGTCCGTCGCCTGGCGCGACTCCTCCCCCGCCGTGTTGACGGCGGCGGTCTGGCCCTCGTTCCATTGGCGGCGCTGGTCGTCGGCATCGCGGCGCGCGCGCGCGCGCTCGTCGCTCTGCTGTTGCGCGTTGTCGGCGATGGCGTCGTTGACTTCCGTCTGGCTGTCGGCGTCGGCCTGTCGCTGCTCGGCCAATTGCTGCTGTTGACGCGCGTCGATTTCGCCGGCGGCGCCGATCGCCGCCTGGCGCACGCTTTCGCCCTTTTCCTGCTCCGCGACGGCGACGACGCCGGCGTCGGGCGCCTCGCCCGGCGCATTGCGCCGGGCGGTCTGTCCGCCGGCGCAGGGGCAGCCGCCGGGTTGGGCCTGCAAATCGCCCTCGCGAGCGTCCGGATAGACGGCGCCTTCGCCCATTGGCGCGGCCGCTTCGGCGGCGCCCTGGTCGCGGGCGACGGCGGCTTTGTCCATCAGCGCCGATTGCGCCGCCACGGCCTGGGCGGGATCGGCCTCGCCTTGCAGCGCGAGCGCGGGCGTGGCGCCGGCGTCGACGTCGAGCGCGGGATCGGCAACCGGCACGCTGGCGACGGCGTCCTGCACGCGGCGCGCGTCGGCCTCCGATAAATGGCCCTCGGCCGTGCCGGCGACGCGCGGCGGCGTGAGCGTTTGGCTTACCGGCGGGCCGGGTTGCGGCGCCGCGACAGCCGCCATTGCGGGAGCG
>NZ_CAIUXT010000188.1 GCF_903903185.1 uncultured Rhodoblastus sp. | reverse complement strand
GCGGCGAAATGTAGGCTGTAAGCGGTCAGACTTCACGCGATCGTCGCGCGCTCCGACGCGATCAAGCCCCGGTGGAAGCTCGAAGTAACCGCATCGCACTCGGCGTTCTGAAGTGAAGCCTCAGTCAGACTGACTGCTAGAGCGCCACATCGCTTCGGGACGTCTTGGCCAAGATTTGCGCTGGATTCGAGGGGAAGGGTAATGATAGCCCTATTTTGTCTTACCACGCTCCATTCCTCGCCTTCAGCGTTGGTTCCATCGCGAAAGGGTGGCGGCAGTGAGGGTATATGGTCATGAAGTTTCATAAAACGCCGCTGGAAGGCGCTTATCTGATCGAAATCGAGCGGCGCGGCGACGATCGTGGCTTTTTCGCGCGCTTCTTCTGCGAAAAAGAATTCGCCGCCGAGGGTCTGGAAACGCGTTTTGTGCAGATCAACAATTCCCTAAGCGCCAAGGCGGGCACTTTGCGCGGGCTTCATTATCAGTTGCCCCCTTCGAGCGAAGTCAAAGTGGTGCGCGCTATCACGGGGGCGCTTTGGGACGTGATCGTCGATCTTCGATCCGGCTCGCCAACTTTTGGCAAATGGTTCGGCGCGGAACTGACCGACGAAAACCGCCTGATGATGTATGTGCCGCGCGGCTTCGCCCACGCGCTCATCACGCTGGTCGACAATGTCGAGGCACTCTATCTCGTAAGCGATTTCTATGCTCCGCAATGCGAACGCGGCGTCCGCTGGAACGATCCGGCAATCGGGATTTCCTGGCCGATTCAACCGGCGGAAATATCGGACAAGGATAGGGCGTGGCCCGACCTCAATTCCGATTTTCACGGGACGGAATTGATGCGGGGCCTGAAATGAAGGTCCTGCTGACGGGCGCAAGTTCTTTTACCGGCTATTGGTTCGCCCGCGCGCTCTGCGATGCGGGTTTTCATGTGGTGGCGCCGCTGCGGGCGTCGGTGGACAACTATAGGGAAGGCGTCCGTGCGGAGCGTGTGCGTCGCCTTGGCGAAGTGGCCGAGATTGTAGGCGATTCGCCGTTCGGATCGGAGCGCTTCCAGGAACTTTCGAAAGCTGGCGGATTCGACCTGCTTTGTCATCACGCAGCCCGCGTTGGCGACTACCGCAGTGCCGATTTCGACATTACCGGCGCGCTGGCGGAAAATACTCATAATCTGCGTTGCGTTCTAGATATTCTGGGCAAGGGCGGCCTCAGGGGGCTGATCTTGACCGGAAGCGTTTTCGAACAGGACGAGGGCGCCGGCGAACAACCTTTGGTCGCCTTCTCGCCTTATGGCCTTTCCAAGGGACTGACAGCGGACGTGGTCGCACATCGGTGCCGGGAAATCGGGCTTTCCCATGGAAAGTTCGTGATTCCCAATCCTTTCGGCCCGTTGGAGGAGCCGCGTTTTTGCGCCTATCTCATGCGAACCTGGAAAAAGGGCGAAGTCGCGCGGGTGAATACGCCGGATTACATTCGCGACAATATCCACGTATCCCTGCTGGCCACCTCCTATGCAAAGTTTACGGAGCGGGTGAGGACGGGCGTCGGCGGAAAACTCAACCCGAGCGGCTATATCGAATCGCAAGGAGCTTTTGCCTCCCGCTTTGCCGCCGCGATGCGGGCGCGGCTAAATCTGGCCTGCGACCTCGAACTCGGGATTCAAACGGATTTCAGCGAACCGATGATGCGTGTCAATACGGACGCCGCCACACGTTATGTTGAAGGCTGGGATGAGATGCAAGCATGGGATGAGGTCGCTTCGGCTTACGCAGTTTAAGCGGCGTGTTGAAAACCAAGGCGCGCTGGATCAGCTTGATGAGTTCCCGGAGTCCAGCTTTTTTTAGGAACGCGTAATGAAGCAGGGCGAACTTATTTGGCGAAACAACATAACAACAAGCGCGAGTTGTCCCATTTGCGGCGATGTGCGTGAAAAGAAGCACATGGTTTCTGTTCTAAATCGGCTTGAACGCGGTAAGAAGATCGATTTTTATGTGTGCTCATCGTGCGATAGCAGCTTTGCATACCCATTCACCTATCCAAAATGTTACTCAGATGAGGAAAATCCACAATATTGCAAATTCTATGTTGAAATCGGAGCTGGGATCGATTTTATTGTAAATATTTTAGCACAATTCAAGGACGACTCTTCGATCAACAGTTATCTTGATGTTGGCTGCGGCTTTGGTTATAGCGTTGATTATGCTCGACGATTGTTGAAATGGGATGCTGTCGGCGTCGAGCCTGGCGTTTATGGCAGAATTGGCGCCAAGGCCTTGGGCCTTGAAATCGATCCCAACATTCTGGGGCGTGGAAGCGCGTACGACAATCGGCAATTCGATTTGATCTTAAGCTCCGAGGTTATTGAACACGTTGACAACCCGGATAATTATCTGAAACTCCTTTATTCCGCGACAAAAAGCGGCGGCAAAGCTGTAATTACAACCCCCGCAGCCGAATATGTGCAGCCCGAGAATTGGGTCGATCAGGTTATCGCGACGCTAAGTCCTGGCTATCATGCATTCCTTTATTCGCAGAGGGCCTTTGACGCGGCATTGCAAAAAGCCGGTTTCATCGGGGTGATCGTGTATCGCCACCAAGATCGTTTGATTGCGGTTGCGGGGAAGGATTGCAGCCCCAAAATCATCAATCCATTCGAAAAAGAATTGGATGAGCAGATACGTTATTATAAAGAACTTGCTGTAAATTCCGGGGATAAGAACATTTGTAATGGTGCTGGATTCAGGCTTTTGAAGGAGCTTGTAAATATCGGCGATTTTCCATCTGCCTTCCAGATTTGGGAAGATTTGCGTCGTGCTATCGAAGTCCAATATGGGTCTGATTTTTTTACAAACGAGCGGCTGTTTCTCCTCTCGAAAAGCGCAAAAGACTTCGATAACTACGGCCTTCTTGTGCCATATTTCATCGCCCCCCTACTGTTTTATCGCGGCATGCTTGCCCTCAACGCCGAAGCAAATAGCGTTCTGGCCATAGAATTTTTTGCTCGCGCCGAAGACTTGGCCTTGAGCGACATTGATCGCGAACATGGCTATTTTATCGAATCGGCAAGCCTGCTATGGCCGATCAAGCTGCACCGCGGCATTGCGCTGTTACGAAGCGGACGCCGACAGGAGGCGTTGCAGCATTTGAACGAAATCATATTTGCCAAGCTTGCGCCGCGTCAGCCTTGGCTTCGCGCCTTGCTGCCCGACTATATCGTGTCTCGTGCGATGAAGGAGGCCGGCGTCGCTCAGTTGCAACTATCTCGCCGTTCGGAAGCCAAGGATATGTTTGGTAGGGGCCTTCGCCGTCCAGAGGAATCTGAAAATAAAGGACTTCACGAAGAGTTGAGGCAATTATTTTCCGTGGCGACCGCCGAACTCTAGTAGGGGGCGAACCGCTAAAAAGCAAGAGCCCGTATCGGAAGTCTGAACTCAAGGGATTAAGAGAACGTCTCCGTCAGAAGATGCTCTGGGCGTCTCGACTACGTAAGACGATCTCTTTTTACGTTATGGCATGAAAGCAGCAGGGAGTTTCTACATTGAGTATTAACGATTTTCAGGTTGAACTCGCCGAAACACTCTCGCCAATTCCTGAACGAATCTACCCTACTGTGCGCCCTTGGACAAAGACCAAAACTGGGAAATTAAAGAAAATTAGGCGACTTATTAACGACGCAATTGAGCGAAGGGAAGGTGGGTCGGCGGCTCGGATAAAACAACGGATCGAAGGTCGGCGGCAAGGCGACGGGACGAAAATCGCCATATACGCTCATTATGCATCGACCGGTCGCGTAAGCGAAATGGTCTTTACGCAAATTGCCATTTATGTGGAACTAGGGTTTGAGATCAACTTCGTGACCATGAGTCCAAAGCTTTTGGATGCAGATATTGTGAAGCTTAAGATGCTCTGTCGAACAATCATTTTGCGGCGTAGTTTCGGACGTGATTTTGGAGCATGGCGCGATGTGCTTCGGAGTGAGGCTCTTGATCGACGAAGCATCGAAGAACTTCTTCTTTTGAATGACTCCGTCTTGGGTCCTATTCGTCCCCTTGAGCCTATGTTCAAAGTCATGCGCGCGACCGAAGGACTTTGGGGCCTTACCGATAGTGACCAGAGCGGGGCGCATTTGCAAACCTATTTTCTGCTGGTGCGTGGGCGCGCCGCCGTAAAGGCAGTGGTTTCGTTTTTCGATAGTTTGAGGCTTTCGAGCGACAAGGAAGAAACCATTCGTCGTGGGGAACTCCAATTCAGCCGCCGAATCGCGAATGCGGGAGTTCCTGTGTTTGCATTTTTCGGACGCCGCCAAGTCGAAGCGGCGGCGCTTGAGGATCCGCTGCTTTGCCACGAAGTCGCGATGTCGATTGACAGCGCCTTTTACGTTGAGAGCGATTACAACGAGGAAATCCGAAAATTGCGCTTGCGGCGTGGTTTTATAACGCATAATTACAATCCGACTCATCAAATGGCGGAGGTCTTGGTCGCCAAATTTGGATTCCCTTTCATCAAGACCGAATTGATAGTGGTAAATCCATGCAATATGACCATAGCAAAAAAGTGGTCGTCGTTCGTTAAGGATGACAGTCCTTGTTCTGTTGAAATGATCACCGAGCACCTTTGCCATTTATGACAGAGGGTCTGAAGACGCTTGCGCGCGTGGATAGGCGTTGAATGGAGCATATAGATTGTCTCGTCATAGGTGCCGGCGTGATAGGTTTGGCGGTCGCGCGGGAATTGGCGCGCGCAGGCCGCGAGGTCCTTATCGTTGAGCGCGAAAATAGAATAGGTGTGGGCACCAGTTCGCGCAACAGCGAAGTCATACATGCTGGAATCTATTATGACCAATGGAGCCTAATGGCGCGTTTTTGCGTAGAGGGTCGCCGCGCGCTTTACCATTTTTGCGAGGAACGTGGCGTCCCCCATCGCCGTTGCGGCAAACTGATCGTCGCGACGTCTCGCGAAGAAAGTTCGAAACTCTCTGCGATCAAGGCGAGGGCGGCAGCCAACGGCGTAGAGGATCTGGTAGAGATCAGCATATCGACCGCGCGGGATCTGGAGCCTGCCCTGCATTGCGAAGGCGCGCTTTTGTCTCCTTCGACCGGCATCATCGACAGTCATGCGTTTATGCTGGCGCTCTTGGCTGACGCAGAGTCCTTCGGTGCCGTTGTTGCGCTTAATTCTCCAGTCGTGGCCGCTAGGGTTGTCGACGACGGCCTGGAAGTTGATTTCGCGGGCAGCGATCCGATTACGTTGTGCTGCAATCTTTGCATAAACGCGGCGGGATTGCATGCGCCCGATTTGGTTCGAGAGATTGCAGGGTATCCAGCAAATCTTGCCCCGCGAGCCCATTACGCAAAGGGTAATTATTTTGCGTTGGCTGGCCACTCGCCGTTTTCCAGACTTATTTACCCTGTGCCAGTGCCTGGGGGCTTGGGAACGCATCTGACGATTGATCTTTTGGGTCAGGCGCGATTTGGTCCCGACGTCGAATGGGTCGATAAGATCGATTATTCAGTCGATCCTGCGCGTGCGCTAGAGTTCTATGCTTCGATCAGACGGTTTTGGCCGGACATAAAGGACGGCCAATTGCAACCTGCCTATGCGGGCATCAGGCCAAAGATCGTACCGAAGGAAATTGGTCGCCAGGATTTTGTTGTCCAAGGTAGGGAATGTCATGGTATCCCTAACCTTATCAACCTTTTTGGAATCGAATCGCCGGGGTTGACCGCTTCTCTAGCTTTAGCTGCCTATGTCGCAAAATTGGCCAGGGAATGATGGTTTTTTCGGACTTTTTCCGCTCAAGCGACGGTGTGATGCGAAACCAAAGGTCAACGCTTCGATGCCGAGCAAAAAACCCGGGTTCCGCCCATGACTCCGCTCAAACCCGAACGCAAGAAGCGTCCCCTAAAAGTCGCATGGAAGCGCTTGATGGTCGCGTTGCGCCTGCATCGTTCGCCGGAGCAGAAAGCCGCCGCCAACTGGTTTGGAAATCGGGCGATGCCGGTTTTCACGTGGGCGCCCGCGCAACCGCCGGCGCCGTTCGTGCGGAAGGCGGATCCGATCCTTTGGCATTATGTCGGCGACACGCGCGATTGGCTGCGCCGCCACAGCCATCTCACCGGCGTCGGACGCGTTTCCATTGAAATTGTCAAAGCCGCGCTGGCCGAGGCGCCCTTGCGCACGGCTGCCTGCGTTTATGACAGGAAGCGCCGCGTTCTGACCGGCCTGTCGCATGAAGCGATCTCCGAACTGCTCTCGCAAGGCAATTATGCCGGCGAACAAGCGCCGGCGCCAAAAATGCCGCGACAAGGTGAAGCCTTCGACGTTCGAAAACCCGAGCCGGGCGATCATGTCTTTTTCAACGGTCTCGTCTGGACGCCGATGTTTGAAGAGATATTCGGCGATCTCTCGCGACGCGGCGTCGCCTTCAGCGTTCTCGTTCACGACATCATTCCGATCGAGCGTCCGGACCTTGTGAGCGCCGATATTGCGGCCTCGTTCGAAAACTGGCTCGTCGTCGCCGTCAATACGGCAAATTGCATTTTTGTCTCCACGCAACATGTCAAGAACGAGATTTGCCGCTGGGCCTTGCTCGCGGGCGTCGAAATTCGCGGATCGATCGAATGTATCGCGTTTGGACAAACCGCGCTGAACCGCTCGCCGGAAGCCATTCCATCGGGGCTCGAAAAAAACCTCGACAAGCTGGAGCGTGGAAATTTCGTCCTCAGCGTCGGCACCATCGACAGGCGAAAAAACCAGGCGTTGCTATGCCAGATTTGGGTGAGGCTGACCGCAGAGTTGGGCGCGTCGGCGGCGCCGCAACTCGTCCTCGCCGGTCGTGACGACATTGGCGTCGAAAGTCTGGGCGCGGATGTCGCGGCGCTGGTCCGAAGCGGCAAGATTCATGTCGCCGATGGACTCGGCGACGGCGAGATCGCCAGCCTTTATGAGTCTTGCCTGTTTACGTTGTTTCCCTCGCTGGCGGAAGGCTACGGCCTTCCCGTCGCCGAAAGTCTTTCGTTCGGCAAACTTTGCATTGCCAGCGATTTGGCCGTCATCCGCGAACATGCCGGCGGCTTTCCATGGTATTTTCCGGCAGGCGACCTCGACGCGGCGCAGGCGCTCATCCTCCGCGCCCTCTTGCAACCGGAGCAACGTCAAGCGGCGGAACGCGCCATCGCAGCGGGCTACGCCGCCTCGGGCTGGGGGGAGACCTTTTCGGAATTGGCCGGAAGCGCCCGGGGCGTTCTCGCGGCGCCAAGCAGGACCGTGGCCCATGGGCGTCAACGATACGACATCGACGGAACCGCCGCTTTCGCGACCTCCGCCGCATTGGCGCTGGCGCGGAAATGGTGCGCTGAGGACGACCCGCTGGTTTCCATCCTCATCGTAAACTGGAACGCGGCCGCCCTCACCCTTGAATGCATCCGGCAGGTCTGGTCACAGACTTCGGCGGTCCCGTATGAAATCATCGTTGTCGATAATGGCAGTGCGGAACTGGACGTGCAGCATTTGCGACAGTTGGCGAAAGGCGTTCGCCTGATCGAGCTTGGCTGCAATCGCTTTTTCGGCGAAGCCAACAATATAGCGGCGGAGGCGGCAAGCGGAAAATATCTCTGCTTGCTCAACAACGACGCCTTCGTAATGGAAGGCTGGCTGGCGCCGCTGGTGGAGAAGCTCGAAGGCGACCCCGAGGTTGCCGCCGCAGGCCCGCTTTTTCTTTATCCGGACGCAACGGTGCAAGAAGCCGGGGCAAGGATCGACGGCACGGGGATTCCGGAGCGGTTCGGTCGCGGGGAAAAAACGCCGACCGCTGAAACCCTCGAAGAAAAGCAGGTCGATTACATTTCCGCCGCGCTGCTGCTTGTATCGCGCGACAACTTTGTTTTATCGGGTGGTTTCGACATGAAATATGAGCCCGCATATTATGAGGATACGGATCTATGTTTCAAGTTTCGGGCGCTTGGCAAAAAAGTCATCTACGAGCCCCGGAGTCGCACGGTCCATGTCGAAGGGGCGTCCGCCAATGCGGACGCGGCGGCGGAACTTCGTCGACGCTATCTCGGAGATCTGAACCGAAACAAATTCTTGTCCCGATGGGGCAATTATCTCCAAAACCGGGACGCCGCCGCCCTCGCCGCCGCGCTTCCGCAATTTTTGCCCGGCGGCGATCCCAGGCCCTTCCCCGGGAGCGCGATCGGCGCCGGGAAACCGACCGCCGTGCTCTATACGCCGGTCGATCTGACGTCTGGCGGCGGCGAGCGTTATTTGCTTTCGCTCGGAATCGCGCTGGCGGATCGCTACAACATCAAACTGGCGACCAGATATCGCTATAGCCGGTTGCGACTGCAGCAACTCAGTTGCGAGTTTGGCGTCGATCTTTCGCCCATTATCCTGACGGATGAAGCGGCCATGCTCGCGGGAGAAAAGCCGGCGCTTTTTGTCGCGATGGGCATTCATGTGATCCCGCCGATCGAACCCATCGGCGAATTCAACATTTATCATTGCCAATTTCCGTTCGAAATGGACCCGCTGCCGTCCGACGCCGAATTTGCTTCGCTTGAACGGTTCCAGAAAGTGATCGTCAATTCGGAATTCACGCGAGGTCATTACCGGAAGAGTCTGCCGCTCAAAACCGGCGAAGACCGGCCGGTCGTCGAAATCGTCTCGCCGCCGGTCCCCGCATTCATCGGCGACGCCACCGCCAAGAAGGGGATGATCCTGAGCGTCGGCCGCTTTTTTGTCGGGGGTCACAACAAGCGGCAAGACGCCATGATCGACGCCTTCAAGTCGTTATGGCGGGGTCCGGGAGACCCTCTGGAATTGCATCTCGCCGGCGCCGCGATGCCAAGCGCCAAATCCATGGACCATTTGTTTCGCCTGATGGAGGAGGCGGAAGGCTATCCCATCCATTTCCACATTAACGCGTCCCGCGAAAAGCTCGCCGAACTTTATCGCGACAGCGCCATCTATTGGCATGCCGCCGGCTATGGAACGAATTTGGACGCTCACCCGAGCCGCGCCGAACATTTTGGCATCAGCCTTGTGGAAGCCATGTCCGCGCAGGTCGTGCCGATCGCGTTCAACGCCGGCGGGCCTGCCGAAATCATTTCTCATCGGGAGAATGGATTCTTGTATGGCGACAAACAAGAACTGATCGCCCTCTCGCGCGAGGCGCTCGACCCTGACGCCGAGCCGCAACGTATCCGGCTTGCCCGCGCGGCGGCCCTGAGGGCCCGGGATTTCAGTGAGACCGTCTTTCAAAATCGGGTCAGGGAAATAGCAGGATCGTCCAGATGACCGTCGTCCGGCTTTCGGGAAGGCGCGAGCGCTGCCGAAAGTCCGCGGCGAGACGCCGCCTGTGGGCGCGCTTTTTGGCGCGGAGCCTTTTCGAGCGAAGCGGATCTTGGTTCGCGTGACGACCCGAAGGGCCGGGCGTCAGGTCTCCGGGGATCGCTTCCCCAGCCGCCGCAGCCAGCCGCCGAGCGAAAGCTCCGGGTCGGGCTGGCCGCCCGGCCGGATGTCGGCGAGACCGTGCAGCGCCCGGTGGCGCGCCTCGCCCGGGCTGACGCCATAGGTTTGCTTGAACAGGCGATTGAAGGCGCTCAAATTCTTGAAGCCGAGGCGATAGGCGACCGGCGCGATCCGCCGGTTGGAAAGCTCGGTCGCGACAATGTCCTGATAGGCGCGGTTGAGCCTCGCGCCGCGAATATAGCTGGCGACGCCGCCGACCGGTTCGAACAGCCGATAAAGCGAAGCCCGCGAAAGACCGAAAGTGCGGGCCAGCGCCTCGGCGTCGAGCGCCGGCGAGCGCAGGTTCTGGTCGATATGGCGGCGGATCGAGACGAAGGAGGCGAGAGGCTTGCGCGCGCGATCGAACAAGGGAGAGGCGGCCTTGCCGATCATGGCGACAAAACCCTGAAGAAAGCCATCCAACTCGCGGGCCGTCAGTCTTTCGGCCTGTTGCGCGAAGAGTTTCAGATTGCCGCCGATCACGGCGGCGGCCGGCGCGCCGCCCGCCAGCGTAAACCCATGCCACAGGCTTTCGTCGTCGAGGGCGGAAAGAATTTTTCCGCGCGGAATCCACAAGGTGATGTCGCTGGCGGGCGCCTCGTCCGCCAGAACCCGCAGGTCGAGGGTTTGCATCAGGTCGATGAACAGGACTCCACCGTCGCCGCATTGCACGGCGGCGTCGCCCATTCGCCCCTCGACAGCGCCCGAAAGCTGGAGGCGGACGGCGAATCCGTCTACGCCGCCGCGATGAATGGTTTCGAGCGAGCGGACGAGGCGCAGTCCCGACGAACTGGCTTCGCTCAGAAGGAAGCTTCCGGCCGCGCGGAGCAGGAATTCGCCTTTGAAATGCGCGGCCTCGGTCTTGTTCGCGGCGATGTCGAAAATCCCGGCGACCATGTCGCCCCACGCCGCCAGCGAGCCGCCTGGCGCGCGGATCGGTTTTGGCGTGGAGGGTTGCGCCAAGGCGCCGGGCGGGGCGGAAGAAGTCGAGACGGCCGGCGACAATCGAACAACCTCTCGGGCGAGGAAAAAAACTGGAAAAACCTTTATGGCGAAACGTCTTGCCCGCGCCGCCGCCGATGACGCCAATCGTATTGCGGACTTTGCACTTTGTCCACTTTGTCGTGGCGCTATTGCGTCGTTCCGTTGCGGCGGCGCGCCGGGTCCGCCGCTTGGCGGATCCCGCCTCGTAACCTGTTGTTAACCGCAAGGCGGTCTTAACTGGGCCTTCCGCCTATTTGCGCGCCGGGCCGCAGAATTGACCGATTTGCGCTGCACAAGCCGCGTGAAAAATTTGCGAGGAATTGGGTTCATGAATGAAATCGCCGCCGCCCCGCTGGCCGCCGCCGCGTCCGAGGGCTCCATTTTCGCCATGTTCTGGAGCGCCAGCCTGGTCGTGAAACTGGTGATGGTCGGCCTGCTGGCCGCCTCGATCTGGTGCTGGGCGATCATCATCAACAAGACTTTGTTGCTCCGCCGCGCCCGCGTGGCGATCGAGGAATTCGAGAACGTGTTCTGGTCCGGCAATTCGCTCGAAGATCTGTACCAGTCGTTGTCGGCGCTGCCGACCACGGCCACCGCCTCGCTGTTCGTCGCCGCCATGCGCGAATGGAAGCGCTCGTTCCAGAACGCCGGCGCCTCCTTCGTCGGCCTGCAATCGCGCATCGAGAAAGTGCTCGACGTCTCCATTTCGCGCGAGGTGGAAAAGCTCGAGGCCAATCTGCTGGTGCTGGCCACCACCGCTTCCTGCGCGCCGTTCATCGGCCTGTTCGGCACGGTCTGGGGCATCATGACCGCCTTTCGCGGCATCGCCGCCTCGAAAAACACTTCGCTGGCGG
>NZ_CAIUXT010000187.1 GCF_903903185.1 uncultured Rhodoblastus sp. | reverse complement strand
GCAGACCAATCCGTTTCGCTCGCTGACCGATGCGCTGGGCATGACGACGCAGGCGGGCGACGGACCGGATTTTGTCCGACAGACCCGGCCCGAAGCCGACAAGATGGATTATTCGCATCTGACCGGAGTCGACAAGCAGAGGAAACCGGTGCGGACCCCGGCGGAAGTGGAGGCCGACAAGGCCGATCTCGTCGCTGTGCGGGAAAAATCCGCCGCGCGCATGAAAAAGCTCGGCGCAGAGAAAATGACCCCGGTCGCCCCGGCCAAGGCGCCGCCCGCGACCGACGAAAAATTCTAGGCCGGGCGCTTTTCGACCCGGGCGGGTTTTAGGCCCGGCTGGAGAACAACGACGCTGACATGGCGCGCGGGCGCGTGCTAAGCACGTTTCCTCCGAGTGGCCCGGACATAGATTCGAAAATTTCCGAAAATTAAGAGCAAAAGGACGAGGTTGATGAGCGATTTTTATCGCGTGCGGCGCCTGCCGCCTTATGTGTTCGAACAGGTCAACCGTCTGAAGGCCAAGGCCCGCGCCGGCGGCGCCGATATCATCGACCTCGGCATGGGCAATCCCGACCTGCCGACGCCGCGCCATATCGTCGAAAAACTTGTCGAGACGGCGGGCAAGCCGCGCACCGACCGCTATTCGGCCTCCAAGGGCATTGCCGGACTGCGCCGCGCGCAGTCCGCCTATTACGAGCGGCGATTCGGCGTGCGCCTCGATCCCGATACGCAGGTCGTGGCGACACTCGGTTCGAAGGAGGGTTTCGCCAACATGGCGCAGGCGATCACCGCGCCGGGCGATGTGGTGCTGGTCCCCAACCCCTCCTATCCGATCCACGCCTTCGGCTTCCTGATGGCGGGCGGCGTGATCCGCTCGGTGCCGATCGAGCCGAACGAGGCGTTTTTTCGCGCCGCCGAGCGTGCGGTGATGCATTCGATCCCCAAGCCGATCGCGGTGGTGGTGTGTTATCCGTCGAATCCCACGGCCATGGTCGCCACGCTCGATTTTTATCGCGAACTCGTCACTTTCGCCAAAAGGCACGACATTTACATCCTGTCGGACCTCGCTTACGCCGAAGTCTATTTCGACGATAATCCGCCGCCCTCGGTGTTGCAGGTTCCAGGCGCCAACGACATTTGCGTTGAGTTCACCTCGATGTCGAAAACCTTTTCCATGGCCGGTTGGCGCATCGGCTTCGCGGTCGGCAACGAACGCCTGTTGTCGGCGCTCGCCCGCGTCAAGAGCTATCTCGACTATGGCGCGTTCACGCCGATTCAGGTGGCGGCGGCGGCGGCACTGAACGGGTCGGACGATTGCATCAAGGATATGCGCGCCACCTACCGGAAAAGGCGAGACGTGATGGTCGAAAGCTTCGCCCAGGCCGGCTGGAAGATTCCGGCCCCGACCGCCTCGATGTTCGCATGGGTGCCGGTTCCGGAAAAATTCCGCCCGCTCGGCAGTCTCGAATTTTCCAAGCTGCTGATCGAGAGGGCCGATGTCGCGGTCGCGCCGGGCATCGGCTTTGGCGAGCATGGCGATGAATATGTGCGTCTGGCGCTGGTGGAGAACGAGCAGCGCATCCGCCAGGCGGCGCGGGGAGTCCGGCGCTTTTTCGAAGGCGCCGACGAATCGCTGCATAATGTGATTGGCTCCTCCGCGCCCGTCTGAGGACAGCCGGCTTTTTTAGCAGACGCGCCGCAAGGATCCTGCGGCGCTTTTTTTTTGGCTTGCCCGTTGAGGTTTGGTCACGCCGGGAAAGTCTCGCGCAAGCCGGGCCTGTGCAGGATCGGTCCGGCGAAGGCCCTCCCGGCGGCAACCGACGGGCTGACCCTGCGCAATGAAAGAGCCTTTTCCGATCCGACGGAATCGGATCGGGGCTCCAGTTTTGTAAGAGCGTTTTCTCGACGCGAACCGGCGTCCGCTGCGCTGGAAAACGCTTCAACAAATAGGAACGGGCCATGTCGAAAATTGATTTTCATCTCACGCTCACGCGCCGGGTCTGGCTGCTCGCCGCGATGGCCCTTGCGACCATGGCGCTCGGTTCCGGCTTCACCTATCGCGAATTCTGGCGTTCGATCGTAGACGAGCGCCGGTCGGAATTGCGTCATGAAGTCGATGTCGCGATCGGCGAACTGAAGCAATCCATTCCCGCCGACGCGCCGGACCGCAAGGCCGCGATTCGCGCCGGCCTCGAAAAGCTGCGGCCGATCCGCATCGGCGAAAACGGCTATTATTTCGCCATCGATCTCGACGGCGTCTCGTTGCTGTCGCCGGTCGCGCCCAAGGTCGAGGGAACCAGCCTGCTCAGCGTCACGGACGGCGCCGGCGGCCGGCCGTTCGAGGCTCTGCTCGCCTCGGCGCGAGCGACAGGCGAGGGCTTCGTCCAATATCCATGGCCGAAGAACGCAGAAAGCGCGCCGAAGGAAAAAGTCTCCTTTGTCCGAAGCCTGCCGGAATTTGGCCTGATGGTCGGCACGGGGGTTTATATCGACGATATTTCTCTGCAGATGACCGCCATTGCCTCCCGCATCGCGCTCTATCTCTCGCCCCTGCTGTTGCTGTTTCTGGGGGTGTCGCTGACGATCGGACGCGCGATCTCGCGGCGGCTGCGGGACATGACCTCGGCCATGGGCAAAATGGCCCAAGGAGATTACGATATTGCGCTTCCGGGACTCGACCGGCAGGACGAACTGGGCGACATGGCCCGCGCGGTCGAGACGTTCAAGCTCGGACTGCGCGACGCCGCCCGGGCGCAGGACGCCCAGCGCGACGAACAGCGCAAGAACGCCGAGCAGACGCGCTCGCGCGAAATGATGAGTCTGGCGCAGAAATTCGAATCGGCGATCGGCGGCGTGGCCGGCGCCGTCACCCAGTCCACCCATCGGTTGGAGACCGTCGCTCGCTCGCTGGTGCAGGAGGCGCGCTATTCCGGCGAACAGGCGGATATTGGCGCCAAGGCGGCGGATTCGGCCTCGCGCAACGTGCAGTCGGTGGCGGCGGCGGCCGAGCAGCTGACCTATTCGGTCGAGGAAATCGGTAATCAGGCCTCGCGCTCGCATCATGTCTCTTCGGACGCGGCGCGCGAGGCGGAAACCACCAGGGGCCGGATGAATGAACTGGCAGGGGCCATCGACCGCATCGGCGGCATTGTCGCGATGATCACCGGCATCGCCGAACAGACCAACATGCTGGCGCTCAACGCCACCATCGAGGCGGCGCGGGCGGGCGAACAGGGGCGCGGCTTCGCCGTTGTGGCGCAGGAAGTAAAATCCTTGGCGGAGCAGACCACGCGCGCCACAGCCGACGTCGCCGCGCAGATCGCCAGCGTCCAGCGCGCCTCGCAGGAGGCCAGCGCATGTATCGGCGCAATGAGCGCCGCGACCCATGAAGTCAGCGCCATCGCTTCGGCGATAGCGACCTCGGTCGGCTCGCAGGGCGAGGCGACGCGCGAAATCGCGCAGAATGTGCAGGAGACATCGGCCAAGACCGAGGAATTGAACAAGGTGATCGAGGAAGTGCGCGCGGCCTCGCGGCAATCCGGCGATTCGGCCGAACAGGTGTTGCAGGCGGTGACCGAACTTGCCAGCCAGACCGAAAAGCTGCGCGTCGAATGCGACCGGTTTTTGGCGCAGGTGCGGGCGGCTTAGCTGTCCGGCTCCGGTTCCCGGAATGGCCCCTTCAGTAGGCGCTGAGGCGATCGACCTTGATGTTGGAGAGGATCAGCCGTTGCGCCAACAACTTGGCCAGATTGCACATGATGCGCTGGCCGCCTTCGGGGTGGTTCTTGCGGAAACTATTGAAGGCGATCACCGGCAGCTCGAGACATTCCACCGCGGTGTCGGCCCAAACGTCGGCGCTGCGCGCCTGTTCGATCAGCGCCATCTCGCCGAACGCCATTCCGGGAACGAGCGAGGCAAGGCGAACCCCGCTCGGCAATTTCACGCTGACCAATCCACTTTGCAGGAAGAACAACGAGGCGGCCGGCTCGTCCGCGACGATGATCCGCTGGCCCGCGAGATAGGAGCGTGTGGCGCCAAGCCTGGCGATCTCGGCGATCTCCTCGGGCGTCAATTCGGCGAGCAAAGCCTGCTCGCTCAGATGCGTCATCTCGGTCAGCCGCATGAAACCGCCGTAGCGATAGATCACCTGGTCCTCAGCCCATTCGATCGCGTCGTCGAGCAAAGGGAACTGGCGCAGCCTGGCCACTTCGGCCGTCCAGGCGCGGATCGCCTCGAAGAGCGGCGACTTCGCTTCGAGACCGGCGAGGATGGTCGTGACGCCGTCGTTGGCGAGGCCGGCGAGAGTCTCGCCCAACAAACGCGCGGCCGCCAGCGTAATACTCGGCACGCGCCGCAAGTCGAGGATCAGGAACTGCGCTTTTGGCTGCTTGTCGGCAAGCTGGCGTGAGACATAATCGACGGTCGCGAAAGTAAGTGCTCCGACCAGTTCGATCACGCGGATATTGTCCTGGCGCAATTCCAGAATCTTTTGCTTTTGCGGCTGCCTGCCGCGCCGCGACGAGGGGCCGGCGACGTCATAATCGGCGATGATGCAACTGCGTACGTCGCCGCTCCGGTTGAGGACGTGCAGGTCGAAACGCGACGACAGGGCCTCGCAGACCTTCAATCCGCGCACGCTATTGCCGTGATCGTCGAGCGGCGGCGAGAAAGTGCCGAGCCCGAGCTGCGCCGGGAGCGCGGCGACAATGCCGCCGCCGACGCCGCTCTTCGCGGGGATGCCGACGCGATAGACCCACTCGCCGGCATAATCGTACATGCCGGAGGTGGTCATCAGCGACAGCGTGCGCGCGACTGCGTAGGGCGCGAGGATATGCTCGCCAGTGACCGGATTGACCCCGCTATTGGCCAGCGTCGCCGCCATGATCGCAAGATCGCGCGCGGTCACGAGCACCGAGCATTGACGGAAATAGACGTCGAGCACCGCGTCGACGTCGCCATGGATTACCGAATGGTTGCGCAGCAGCCAGGCGATGGCGCGGTTTCGGTCGCCGGTGGCGCGCTCCGACGCGAATACCGCCTCGTCGACGTCAAGTTCGCGTCCGGCGAGGCGGCTCAGCATATTGCGGATGCGCTCGAAGGCGCCGTCGCCCTCGGCGCCATGGATCAGTCCCGAACAGGCGATCGCGCCGGCGTTGACCATGGGGTTGAACGGCTTGTTGTCGGCGTTCAGCCGAATCGAGTTGAACGCCTCGCCGCTCGGTTCGACGCCGATCGCCGCCTCCACCCGCTCGGCCCCTTGCGTTTCGAGCGCCAGCGCGAACACGAAAGCCTTTGAAATCGACTGGATCGTGAAGGGCTTGGCGCTGTCGCCGACCTCGTAGACATAGCCGTCGATGGTGGCGAGACTGACCCCGAATGCCGCCGGGTCGGCCTTGCTCAACTCCGGGATGTAATCGGCGACGGCGCCGGAACGATCGGCGACGAACTCCTCGTGACAGCGGGTCAGGAATTGCTGCAAGGGCGGCTGCATGGAGTCTCCGGTTTTTGGGGCCGGGAGTTCCCTTCGCCCTAACGCATTGCCTCATCATAATTCTCCGAGACGGATAACGAAGCAATCCCCCATGCGGTCCTCACACGATCGGCAAGATCCCTATTCCTTCGACAAGGTCAGGCACGGCCCTTCGGGGCCATTTTCGACTTTCCGATAAAAACAGGACTTGCGTCCGGTATGGCAGGCCTTGCCGTCGCCGCCGACGTCGACCCGCAACAACAGCGCGTCCTGGTCGCAATCGACGCGGATTTCCAACACCTGCTGGATTTGGCCCGAAGTGTCGCCCTTGCGCCAGAGTTCCTGGCGCGAACGCGACCAGTAATGCGCCACGCCGGACTCAAGCGTTCTTTCCAGCGCGAGGGCGTTCATATAAGCCAGCATCAGGATTTCGCCGCTTGACGCTTGCGTGGTGACGCAGACGATCAGCCCGTGGGCATCGAATTTCGGCGTGAAGGCGTCGCCTTCCTCCAGGCTCTTCTTGTCGGCGGGGGGAGCGGAAAAGGGCATGGGCGCCTCATCGGGGAACAGGTTCGGCACCGGCGATCGGCGCCCCGTCTCCCTTGTTTTTGCGGGGAGAGGGCAGGGGTGATCGTGGCGGTTGGCCAGTATGTCGTCGGCCGGAGCAACCCATGCCGCAAGAACGGCGTCGAGTCTCATCCCCCGCAGGGGGGGAAGGCCCCGAAATTCAAATCGGCCGCGTCGCCTGCCGCAGCCAGATGCGCTCGGCGGCGTCGAGATGCGGCGTCAAAACCTTGCGCGCCTGGGCGTGATAGCCGTTGAGCCAGGCCTTTTCCTCCACGGTCAAGAGTTTGGGCTCGATCAGGCGCGTGTCGATGGGAACCATGGTCAGGGTCTCGAAACCGAGCATGTCGCGCTCGCCGCCCGCGATTTTGCGCGCTTCGACCGCGACGAGATTTTCGATCCGGATGCCGAAGGCGCCTTCGCGATAATAGCCTGGTTCGTTGGACAAAATCATGCCCGGCTCCAATGTCGCGCCGCCGAGTTTCGAGATGCGCTGCGGCCCCTCGTGCACCGACAGATAGGAGCCGACGCCGTGGCCGACGCCGTGGTCGAAATCGAGCCCCGCCTCCCAGAGCGGGCGGCGGGCGAATGAATCGAGCTGCGCGCCGCTTGCGCCCTTCGGAAAGACCGCGCGGGCGATGGCGATATGGCCCTTGAGCACGAGCGTGTTGGCGTGGCGGGCTTCCTTGCCGGGGCGCCCGACGGCCAGCGTGCGGGTGACGTCGGTGGTGCCGTCGAAATATTGCGCGCCGGAATCGACGAGATAGACGCCCTTGCCGATGCGCACATTGGAGTTTTCCGTGACCCGGTAATGCGGCAGGGCGGCATGAGGTCCGAAGGCGGAGATGGTCGGAAAGGAAATGTCGCGCAAATGTCCGCCCTCGCGGCGGAAGGTTTCGAGCGCCTGCGCGGCGGCGATCTCAGTGAGTTTCCCCCCGGGCGCCGTCCGGTCGAACCAACTCAAAAACCGCGCCATGGCGACGCCGTCGCGCAAATGGGCGGCGCGGGCGCCCGCCAGTTCGACAGGGTTTTTGCGCGCCTTCATCGAGCCAATGGGATCGGCGCCGCCCTTAGGCGCGCCGCCGGCCTCGGCGAAGACCGAAATCAGCGCTTCGGGCGCGGTGGCTGAGTCAAAGGCGAGGCTGTGCTTTTTCGCGGCCAGCGCGGCGAGGCGGGCGGGCAGGGCGGCGGGCGTCGCCAGATCGGCCAGCCCGCCGAGCGATTTGGCGATCCGGGCGCTGAGCTTGGCGGGGTCGAGAAACAGTTGCGGCTTGCCGCGTCTCGGGATCAGGGCGAAGCCCAGCGCAATCGGCGTATGAGCGACGTCGCCGCCGCGCAGGTTGAACGCCCAGGCTAGCGCATGCGGGTCGCTGACCAGCAGGAAATCGGCGCTCATGGCGGCGGCGATTTTTTCCAGCTTTTTGGTCGCCGCCTCGCCTGCATATTGGCGCGGATGCAGCGTCACATGGGCCTGCGGCGCCGCCGGGCGGTCGGTCCAAAGGTCGTCGATCGGGTTTTCCGACGCCGGGATCAGTTCGGCGCCGGCCTTTTCGGCCGCGGCCTTGAAACGCTCGATCTGCGCCGGCGTATGCAGCCAGGGATCATAGCCGATGCGCGCGCCTTTTCGCGCCTGTTTGGCCAGCCAATCGGCGGGAGAGACATCGCCAATGCCGACCAGCTCGAAGATTTTGGCGTCAACCTGTTCGCGCGCCTGCGCCCTGTAGCGGCCATCGACGAACAGAGCCGCTTTGTCGCGCAACACAATCACAAAACCGGCGCTGCCGGTGAAGCCGGCAAGCCAGGCGAGGCGCTCCTCGCAGGGGGCGACATATTCGTTTTGATGCGCGTCGGCGCGCGGAACGAGAAAACCGTCGAGATGAACCCGCTTGAGCGCGGCGCGAAGTTTTTTGACGCGCGCGGCGGCAAGCGACGGATCGGCGGTCTCGTCGAAGGTCTGGAAATGGGACTCGAACATTCGGTCAAGTCTAAAGTGATTTTGGCGGCGCGGAAATGGAAAAACTTGCGCCACAGCTTTAAAAATCGCGCAAGGGCCTTCCGCCCGCGCCGCCGCGCCGCAGCAAAAGCGTCGCCCAGCCGTCGACATCGCGGCGCCGCGCGAGCGAAAGGCCCTGCGCCGCCCATGCCGACAGCACGCCGGGGACGTCGCGCGCCAGCAGGCCCGAAAGCACGATGTCGCCTCCCGGCGCCAGCAGCGGCGCAGCGGAGGGCGCCAGCAGCCGCAGCGGCCTGGCGAGTATATTGGCGAGAATCAGGTCGTAACGGCCTTTGATGTCGAGCGCCGGATGCGCCGCGCCCCTGGCGACGACGGGGCGCAGCCAGGGTCCGGCGCCATTGAGAATGGCGTTCTTGCGCGCCGCCAGCACCGCTTCGGGGTCGATATCGCCCGCTGCGATCCGCTGATGCAGGGCGAGCGCGGCGCCGAGCGCCAGCACGCCTGTGCCGCTGCCGATGTCGAGCACATGTTTCGGGCGGCGTACTTTCAGGATTTCGTCGATGAACAGCAGGCAGCCGCGCGTCGTTCCGTGATGGCCGGTGCCAAAGGCCAGCGCCGCCTCGATTTCCATGGCGATGTCATTGACTTTGCGTCGCGCGCGGTCATGCGCGCCATGGACCAGAAAACGCCCGGCGCGCACGGCGGAAAGCCCCTCCAGCGCGCAAACGACCCAGTCCTTCTTTTCGACCCGACCGAAGGCGATGTGGCGCGCCAGTTCCTCGCCGACCGCGCAGGCGACGAGCGCGCGGACATTTTCCTCGTCCGGCGCATGGCCGAAATAGACTTCGACCACCCAGGGGGTCGGTCCCCATGAGGCGGTCGAGGCGTTTTCCTCGAAAGCGGCGGCGGCGGTCTCGGCGGGATCGAAGGTCTCGACGACGAGATCGGCGATGGAGCGGGCCTGGCCCTCGTCGCATTTGAGCCGCATCACATGGGCGGCGTTATTGGGGGGCAGGCCTTCGAGCATGCGCGCGCTCTAGCACGAGGAGGCGGTCAAGTCGATCTGGCCTTGCAAGCCGGAGGCGCGCCAATATAGTGGCCTGCGCAACAGGGATGGGAAAATGCGGATTTGGGCGATTTTGGCGGTGGCTGCCCACGCTTTTCCGCAGATCGCCGCCGCCGACGCGCCCGCAGCCGGGAAGATCGCGATTCCGTCCGTTCTTGCCTTTGGCGACAGGGACCCGTCCTGTCTCGAATGGAGCGACGGTTGCGTCGTCTGCCGGCGAACCGATTCAGGAAATAACTGTTCGACCCCGGGAATCGCTTGCCAGCCGGGCGAAATCCTCTGCAAGCAATTGGCGAAATAATGCTTTCGCGCGCAATCCTTGTTCCGCGCAGGCGAAAATGCAAGATGCGCGCTTGCGCATGGGAAAGCGAAGCGATTCGCCTCTTCAGTCATGTTGTGCAAAAAACCGTCGAAAGGGGCCGAAACTCATGCGTTGTCCCTATTGCGGCAGTCTCGACACCCAGGTCAAGGACTCGCGTCCGACCGACGATAGTTCTTCGATCCGCCGCCGTCGCGTTTGTCCCGATTGCGGTGGTCGCTTCACGACCTTCGAGCGTGTGCAATTGCGCGAACTGACCGTGATCAAGAAATCCGGCAAGCGCGCGCCTTTCGACCGCGACAAGCTGGCGCGCTCGGTACAGATCGCGCTGAGAAAACGCCCGGTCGATCCCGAACGCGTCGATCGCATGATCAACGGTCTGGTGCGCCAGCTCGAAAGCGCGGGAGAGCCGGAGGTCAGTTCGGAAAAAATCGGCGAACTGCTGATGCAGGGCCTAAAACCCCTCGACGAAGTGGCCTATGTCCGCTTCGCCTCCGTCTATCGCAATTTCCGCGAGGCGCGCGATTTCGGGCCGTTGCTCGACGAATTGTCCTCCGAGGAGGGTGCTGCGCCGGAAAAGGCGAAACAGGACGGCTGAAATGGCGGTTTCCGGCGATGACGAGAGGTTTTTTCGCGCCGCTTTGGCGCTGGGACGGCGCAATCTCGGCGTGACGGCGCCCAATCCGGCGGTTGGCGCGCTGGTGGTCCAGGACGGAATGATCCTCGGACGCGGCTTTACCGCGCCGGGCGGGCGTCCGCACGCCGAAACGCTCGCTCTCGCGGAGGCCGGCGCATTTTCGAGCGGCGCGACCATGTATGTGACGCTCGAGCCCTGCGCCCATCATGGCAAGACCCCGCCCTGCGTAGAGGCCATCGTCGCCGCCGGTGTGAGCCGCGTGGTCGGCGGGATGGAAGACCCCGATCCCCGCGTCGCGGGTCAGGGCTATGCGCGTTTGCGTGACGCGGGAATTGCGGTCGAGGCCAATCTTTTCCCGGAATTGTGCCGGCGCGCGCATCGCGGCCATATTCTGCGCATAACCGAGCAGCGGCCGATGGTGACGCTGAAAATCGCCCAGACGGCGGATGGGCAGGCGGCGGGGGGAGAGCACGACAAGCGCCTCGCCATCACCGGCCTCGCCGCCAATCTGCGCACCCATGTTTTTCGCGCCATGCACGACGCCATCATGGTCGGCGTCGGCACCGTGCTGGGCGACGATCCCCTGATGACCGTCCGCCTGCCCGGATTCGACCGGCGCCCGCTGCGTGTTGTGCTCGACGCGCGGCTCGACCTGCCCTTGCGCTCCCGCCTCGTCGTCGGGGCGCGTGAGACGCCGGTTCTGGCGATCTGCGGCGACGGCGCGACGGATGAAAAGCGCGAGGCCCTGCGGGCGCGGGGCGTCGAAATTGAGACTTGCGCGCTCGAGCCTTCCGCGCTCGAGCCTTCGGTTTCCGATGGCGCCGGCCGGCTCGATCTGCGCGCGGCCCTGGGCGTTCTGGCGCGGCGCGGGATCACGCGGGTGTTTTCCGAAGGCGGGCCGCGCGTCGGCGCGGCGCTCATCGCGCAGGGCCTGGCCGATGAAATGCTGCTGTTGACCAGCCCCCGGCCTTTGGGCCGAAACGGCGTCGAGGCTCTGTCGCCCGAGTCCCGCGCGACGCTGGCCGATGAAGCGTCCTATGGCGTGATCGGGCGGGGCTTTTTCGGTGTCGATTCCTTCACCCGCTTCGAGAGGCGCTAACATGTTCACCGGACTGATCAGCGACGTCGGACGGCTGCTTGGCGTGGAGACGCGCGGCGACCTGAAGCGGCTCAAGCTGGCCTCGCATTATCTGGCGGAGAGCCTGACCTTGGGCGCTTCGGTGGCGCATAATGGCGTCTGCATGACCCTCGTCGATTTCGGGCCGCGCGAGGAAGGCGATGGATTCGCCAGTTGGCACGAGGTGGACGCGGCGGCGGAGACACTGGCCGTGACCACGGCGGGATTTTGGGCGGCCGGCGATCGCATCAATCTGGAGCGGTCGCTGCGCGTCGGCGACGAATTGGGCGGTCATCTGGTGTCCGGCCATGTCGATGGCGTCGCAAGACTGGTCGAGCGCCGAGATTTCGACGGCATGGCGCATTTCGAGATCGAGGCGCCGAGGGACTTGGCCCGGTTCATTGCAGAAAAAGGCTCGGTCGCGCTGGACGGCGCCTCGCTGACGGTCAACAAGGTTTCTGGCCATCGCTTCACCATCCTGCTGATCCCGCACACGCTCGAAGTTACGGCCTGGAGCGGACGTAAGGTGGGCGATGCGATCAATCTGGAAGTGGACACGATGGCGCGCTATGCGGCACGGTTGGTCGAGGCGGCGCGGGAGTTGGGCGCCTGACTTTTCCCCCTGGCCCTTATCGTCAAGGGCCAGGGAGAATAACGAATTCCGGGAAGACCTCAGCCTTGCTGGATTTTTCCGCCGGGCGTCAGCTTGTCGATCAGCTTGGGCAGCGCCTGGGCCAGCAATTGCGACAATTGCTCGGGGCTCAGGCCCGCCTGCCGCGCGATATCGGCGATCTTGCCGTGGCCGATCGCCGCATTGAGCTGGTCGGGGCTGATTGGATGATTCTCGCCAGTGCCGACCCAGCTTTCCGCCGCCTTGCCCTGGCCGGCCTGGCGAAACTGGTTGAGCAGCGAATCCAGTCCGGTCGATACGGCGGTTCCGGCGTTGGCGCTGCCGAGTGAGGCGGCAAGCGCCCCGATAATTCCGCCAAGACTCGCCAGGCCGCCGCCGGAGGCGCCGGGGGCCTTTTGCAGTTCTTCGAGCGGCGGTAGTTGCGGAGCTTGGGCTCCGGCGTCTTTTTTACCGCCAAAAAGATGGCCGAGAAGCAGCGCGCCGGCTGCGATCAACAGCGGCTTGGCGAAATCATTGCCTGGTACGGCTTGCTTGTCCTCGTATTGACCCATTATTCCCTCCTCAAAAGAGGCTCGCCGCCGCGAATGACGGTACGTCAATTTGGGCGCCTCGGAGACTTTACGCAAGGGCCAAATTTTTCTTTCAAAAAGCTAGAATTCACGCTCAACTGGCCGCGTCCCCGAACGATTTCAGTCCAGGGGCGTTAAACCAATTCAGGCGATCGTGCGCCAATATCAGGAGATCTTTTCATGGGCGTTCTGAGCTGGATCATCCTGGGACTGATAGCGGGTTTCATCGCCAGCAAGTTCGTCTATAATTCCGGGCAGGGCCTGGTCGCCAACCTCGTGCTCGGCATCGTCGGCGCTATCGTCGGCGGTTTGATCGCAACCAGCCTCTTTGGCTTCAGCGGGGTCTCGGGCGTCAATATTTACAGCATCCTGGTCGCCACCGGCGGAGCGGTCATCGCCCTTTGGGTCTATGGCAAGTTCTCGGGCGGACGCCAGCTGTAACGTCACTCTTCCTCTCACGCCATTTGGTATATTTTCCCCGAGCCATCTGGGCCGGGTTGCGCGAAACGGGCGCACGTACTACTCGTTCGGGCTCATCCCTTAACCAGGAAGCCCCATGGCGGAGCCGCAACGAGTTCCAGAGGCGCCGGAGTCGCGGGACTCCGTTGCAGGCGCGCATTTCCTCGTTATCGAGGCGCGGTTTTACGACGCCATCGGGGCCCTGCTGCTCGAAGGCGCGACCGAGGCGTTGGCCCAGGCGCAGGCGCAATGGACTCTGGCCAGGGCGCCCGGCGCGCTTGAGATTCCCGCCGCCGCCGCCATTCTGCTCGACGCGGCGGAAAGTGCGGGCGAGCCCTATGCCGGCGTGGTGGCGCTCGGCTGCGTCATTCGTGGCGAAACCTGGCATTTCGAGATCGTCGCCGGCGAAAGCGCCCGCGCCTTGATGGATCTTGCGGTGGCGCGCCGCCTGCCGCTCGGCAATGGCATCCTCACCGTCGAGAACGAGCGCCAGGCGATGGCGCGCGCCGACAGGTCCCAACTGGACAAGGGGGGCGACGCGGCGCGCGCGGCGCTGGCGATGTTTCGGATGAAACGACAGGCGGGACGCATCTGATGGCCGCCGAAAACCGCTCCGCCGCCCGGCTTGCCGCCTCGCAGGCGCTTTACCAGATGGAAGTGACGGGCAAGGGCGTCAAAGAAATTCTGGCCGAATTCGAAACCTGGTGGATTGGACAGGAAGTCGAGGGCGAACAATACAAGCCGGCGGAAATCGCCTTTTTCCGCTCCATTGTCTCGGGCGTGGTGGAACACCAGTTCGCGATCGACCGCGCCGTTGACGAGACGCTGGCGCAGGGTTGGCCGCTGCGGCGGATCGAAGCGCTTATGCGCGCCATTCTTCGCGCCGGCGCCTTCGAATTGCTCAAGCGCGGCGACATTCCGGCGCGGGTGGCGATCAAGGAATATGTCGATGTCGCCGGCGCCTTTTTTGATCGCGACGAGGCGGGCATGATCAACGCCGTGCTCGACTCGCTGGCGAGAAAGATCCGGGTGAGCGAGTTTACGACTTGAGGCCCGATCCGGCTACGGCTTTATCGACACGGATGTCGGGGGAGCAGATCAAAAGCCTGTTCCCCCCTGAAATTAAAACAGATTCCAAGGCGCCAGCGGCGCGAGCATGCTGAATGCGGAGAGAGCAAGCGCTACGCGTTCTTTAAGCGTCGTCTCACGAAAAAACCTTATGACGTCCATGGTGAACTCCTCTAGTTCGTCCAATCCATTAACGCTGTGAGATCGCGGTTGGGTCAAAAAAGGGAACTTCACGATAACGTTATCTATCGATTTTTTTGGCTTTGTATTGTTGCCGCTCTGTTTCGGCGCGAACGATCCAGGAAACGAATTGCGCTTGCGGTCGGGGCGCCCGACAGAATGGCGGCGCCGCTCGTTCAAGCCCAACATTGTCCGCCAGGGCCGGGTTTCTCGGATCGTTTCGCCAAAACCGCCGGAAAAAGGCGGCATGCGTCCGTCACCCGTCAAAAATTTCAGGAAACATGCAACATCGCGAAGAATTAGTACGAAATGGCGTCAATGTGCGAAATTGAAAACTTGTGTAGGGGGCGTTCGAGGGCCAAATCGCGATGCCGCAACGCAGGGAACAGGATCTGATCGCCCGCTATTTCGCGCCGCTCGCCGGGCCGGGCGGACTGGGCCTTCGCGACGACGCCGCCCTGCTGGCGCCGCCGCCGGGGAGCGAACTGGTGCTGACCGCCGACGCTCTGGTCGCCGGCGTCCATTTCTTCGGCGCCGACCCGCCCGATACCATCGCCGCCAAGGCTCTGGGCGTCAACCTCTCCGATCTCGCCGCCAAGGCTGCCGATCCGCTCGGTTTCCTGCTCACCGTCGCCTTGCCGCGCGACTGGACGGACGAATGGCTCGAAGCTTTTTCACGCGGACTGGGCGAGGTGGCTTCGAAATTCCATTGCCCACTGCTCGGCGGCGACACCGTGGCGACGCCCGGCCCGCTCACATTGTCCATTACCGCGCTCGGCGCGGTCGCCGCCGGCGCCATGGTGCGGCGGACCACGGCATCGCCCGGCGACTTGCTTTATGTCTCCGGGACCATCGGCGACGCGGCGCTCGGCCTGATTTTGCGTCAGGCCGAACTGGGCGAGGCGCCGGCGCCGGGCTGGGGGGAAATATTGTCGCCGCGACAGCGCGAAATGCTGGTCGGTCGCTACCTGTCGCCGCAGCCGCGCCAGAAACTCGTTCCCGCCCTGCGCGCCGCCAGCGCCGCCATGGATGTTTCCGACGGGCTCGTCGGCGATATGCGCGCCATGATGCGGGCCAGCGGCGCGCGGGCGCAGGCGGATCTGTGGCAAGTTCCGCTGTCCGACGCCGCCTCGACGGCGCTTGCCGGCGACCCCGCGCTGTTCGGGCGCCTGGTCTGCGGCGGCGACGATTATGAGATCCTGTGCGCTGTCCCGCCGGAAGCCGCAACCGCCTTTGAATTTCTGGCGCGCCAGACCGGAGTCCCGGTGACGGCGCTCGGCGTCGTCGCAGCAGCAGGGGAGCGGGAAATTTTCCTCGGACCGGACGGCGACAGCCAAAATTTCGTCAACGATCGCTTCAGTCATTTCTAACGCTTTCCAAACTTCGCCTGAAGCGGGAGTCTCCAGGATTGCTTTGAAACGCATATACTTTTTTCAAAACCGGAGGCTACTTAGTACTACAGTTGCATATATTCGTATCGTTTGTAATGAGCGTTGGTCGCTTGGAGTTGGTGTTTGCGTCGCCAGACCGACCAGGCCAACGCGAATCGGCGGCCTTGAGAAGATTTCAGGATCAGCCGAGCGAGCAGAT
>NZ_CAIUXT010000186.1 GCF_903903185.1 uncultured Rhodoblastus sp. | reverse complement strand
GCCTCCGAGGGGTAGCCGTCGCGATCGGCGACCGATCGGCCGGTGCGTCCGGGCAGGGCGCCGATGACGCCGTTGAGCGCGCCGAGCAGCCGTTCGACCACGCCGCCCTGATGCACATTGCCGCGATGCCGCGGGCGGATGACGATTCCGTAGTCCTTGCAGCCGCGCGCGAAAGCGCCGCCCTTGAACTCTTTGCCGCCATCGACCACGAGGGTCTCCGGCCGGCCGAACATCGGCCAAGCGTAATCCGCCAGGTCGCGCGCGGCGAGCCACGCGTCCTTTGGGCAGAGCGCCTGCGCCATGCAAAGCGCGACTGAAAGCGACTTCGGCTTCTCCAACGTCAGGCAAAAGCCAAGGATCGCTCGCGAAAACACGTCGACGAGCAGGGTGAGGTAGGCCCGCCCGACGAAAGTTCCGAGGGCGTCGATGACCTCGACGAATTGGATGTCGGTCGGCGTATGGTCGATCTGGCAGACGGCGAGCGGCCGCGCCGCCGAAATATAGCCCGGCCGGGCCTTGAGCCGACGGACGTGCCTCGCGTTGGAAGTTCTCGCCTTGGCGACGGCCAGGTCGTCAAACAGCAGGGCGATCCGCCGCTGCACGGAAACATAAGACGGTGGCCGTTCGCCAGTGGCCGCGCACCGGGCCCTGATCTCGTCGACGATCGGCGCCAGCGGCGGCGCTTCTTTGATCATCCATTTATCTTTGAGCGTCGCCGCGACGATTGCCTCGACGCCGGCGCTCAGACGCTTCGCCCGCAATCCGCGCCGGCGCGGCAGCAAGGACGCGATCGTGCGCAGGACGGCGTAGCGCTGCAGCAGATTATAGACCTGGCGCGTCGTCAGATTGAGTTCGGCGGCGGCTCTCGCGGTCAGGGCCCGCCGCAGGCCCGATCCGTCCAACACCTTGTCGAGTTCGCGCGCTTGTCGCTTGGCTTCCGCCCAGACATCGTCCCCGACGACCGCCGTGCAACCGCGCAGGGCTCCACTGCGTTTTGAACCGATTGCCAAAAGCCATCCGCCTGAATTGAAATCACTAGCCAAAAACAAGCGATCGATATCGGCCGAAACTCACGGATTAATGACATCCCGCGCGATTGAAATGAGGAATTAAAAGCGACACCTGGCGCAGGCCGAGGACGCGCTCGCCCGGCTCGACGAACGATTGCGGTCGAGCCCGATCCGGAAGGGATGGATCGAGCGCAGCCATTTTGCCGACGCCTGCGCCAGCCTCTGGCTCGAGGGCGACCTGGCGCATCTCGAAGACCTCGTGCTGCACGACGCCCGTATGGACATCCGCACGCCGACTGCGGAGCTGGTTCGCGCCGGCCGCGTTCTCGCGGCGCGCCGGCGGATTCTGGCCGCCGCGCCCGGCTGGGCGCTGACGCCTGAGGGCCTCGCCGCCTTGCGCGGCGGCACCTTTTTGCCGGAAGGGGAGGGGGCTGACGAAAGGCCAACGGAGGGCGACGACTCGGAAGGCAGGGGGCTTCTGACGACGACGGCGATTTCGCTTCCGACGATCCTCTGGCCGCCGAACTGGCGGCGCTCGACGCCGCGCTGCTGCGCACGGAACACGCCCTCGAACGAAAACCCAAGGTCGATCGTGAGGAGCGCGACCCGCTGGTCTACGATCTCGACTGGGACGAGGACGCGCGTCTCGCGCAATGGCGCGAGGCGGTCGATTATGGCGCCGGCCTGCCGCCGGCGCTGGCGGCGGCTTTGACGGCGGCGTTTTGGGACGACATCGAGCCGCTGCAGCGCGCCCCTTGGCTCGGCCGCCTGTTCGCCGCCGCCCTTTTGCGTGAGCGCGGCAAATCCCGCGTGCATCTGTTGTGCGTCAACTCCGGCGCCCGCGCCGTCCCGCGGCTACGGCTGAAAGCCGCCGATCCGGTTTCGAAAATCCTGTTCTGGCTGGAGGCGATTGTTTCCGCCGCCGAGCAGGGGTTGAGGGATCACGACCGCTGGCTGCTGGCCCGGGCTTCACGGGAGGCAGGGCTCAAGGGGAGGCGGGGGAATTCCCATCTACCACTGGCGCTCGATCTCGCTCTGGCGCGGCCGATAGTCACGGCGGAGCTTTTAGCGCAGGAGTTGGGGGTGTCGGCGCGGGGGGGGGGCAGAATCTTATAGCCGAATTGGGTCTGCGCGAGCTCACGGGACGAAGGCGCTATCGCGCCTGGGGAATTTTGTGAGCCCGGGGCGGGTTGGACGATAAAGTTTTGCGCCGATATTTCGAGCCACGCCAGTCCAAACCCCGCTTTAAGGTGAGCTTGACCTTGTGCGGCAGATGGTCGCACATGTTGTCCTTATCGCGCGAGGACGCCCGGCGCCAAAGTGTTTCTGAGACGCCGCCGACTCCGGATATTCTGCTTGTAATTCGTGGGGCGTCGAGCACAATCGATTTCGGGAGCATCTATGCAAGGATCAGCCGTCACGCATCTGTCTATTCGTGTGCCGTGGCAGGATACGAAATGGGATGGCCGGGTCTGTGCTGACCCCATCAACAACCAATCCTGCGTGGTACTCAAATCGATCACCGAAAATCGGAACGACGCCGCCGAGGACGGATGCCGCGGCGAATGGATTCACGATCTGGAAGACGACCGTAAGCCGCCCTGCGTCAAGGAACGGGCGACGTTCCTTTCGAGCCACGGGATCACGCTCAAGGTCCGGCTTAATTACGCCGAATGGAGTCCGGCGCACAAGCACATCGAGCGCACGCCAGTGCCCGTGCCAGCATGGGGCGCGACCTTGGTACCTTTTCGGTGGCTGTTGCGCGAGAATGCATTCAAGATCGCCAAGGACCGCGACCTTGACGTCAGCGAGGAACGTGAGCCGACCGAACCGGCGTTTCTAGCGCGCACAGACTGGATTCAGGATCACGAAAACCAGCGCGTGCTTCTCGACGCATTCTCGGCTCGCGCCGTGGAAGAAAAATCGCTCACCTTCTTTTACGCCAAGCGCACACCCCTCGCGGACGACGACCGCCGCGTCATCGTCGCCGTAGGCCTGCTGAAACACAAGGGCAAAGTCGAACAATACAAATACGCCAAGGATGCGCCCAAGGGCCATTTGCGTTCGATGATGTGGGAGCGGCCAATCCAGCATTCGATCCGACCAGATGCCGCTAATCCCGGGCATTTCGTCGGCGGCATCGTGCTTCCTTATCACGAGATACTTGAGCGCGCCGCCGAGGACGATACGATCGACCCCAGCGAGTTTCTTGCCTGCGCGCCTGAGGAAGCGCGCTATCAGTTTTCCTACGCGTCCGAGCATGTCACCCACGGCTCAGCCATCACGGCGCTTCTTGCCTGTAAGTCAGCGCTGGAGCGCGCTTCGAAAAAACTGACGGGTCCGTGGCCGGAGCAGATCGCCTGGATAGACGAGCAGATAAATCGGCTCTGGAAGTTGAGCGGTCCTTGTCCCGGACTGGGCAGCGCCCTCTCGGCGCTTCAAGACGGTTTCAACGGAACGCTTTTCGCGCTCGCGCTATCCGCGACGCTGTCGGAGACCGACGATCCATGGGTCGCGGCTGACAATGTATTTTGCGGCGGCACGGTCCCTCCTGGGGCTCCGAAGATCACCCAGATGCTTCGCAAGCGCTGGGTTTATCTTCATAAGGAAGAACCGCGACGCGCGGCTCTCTTGCGCCTGCTGTCGCGGTTCGAGCTCAGCCGCGACCAAGCCGTTCGCTGGTTCGAGAACATGGATCTCACGGATGCTGTCCTTGAGAACCCTTACCTACTTTACGAAAAAGATCGATCCTCGCACGACCCGATCGGTATCTGGACAATTGATCGCGGCATCTTTCCTGATGCCGAGGTATTGAAGCGCTATCCGCTGCCAAAAGAATGCACCTTCGATCCAGAAGAGCATGACGATCCGCGCCGCTTGCGCGCCGTCGGCGTTCATCTTCTGGAGAAGGCGGCGTCTGAGGGCGGCCAGACATTGTTGGGGGCTGACAGCGTCTACGGGCTCGCCAAAGACCTGCCCGCGACACGAGCCGTTCCGCTCGATACGACCGCCGCCAAGCTTTGCAAGGACGAATTCTGCGATGAAATCGCAGTGTTGGATGCGCCGGGCGTCGGGGGCATCGCGCTGCAACTCAAGCGCTATTCGGACTATGGATCGATAATCAAGCGCGCCGTCGCTGATCGGGTTGTGGGTAAGGTTACGCCCGCGAAGGTCGATTGGTCGGATAAGCTCGAAAAAGCCTTCGGCCCGCTCAAGAAAGGCGACACGGAAGAAGAGAAAGCACGAAATGAAAAGGCGTTCGCGCTAGACGTGTTAGCCAACAGCCGCTTATCGGTGCTGATCGGGCCGGCTGGAACCGGTAAAACCACGGTCCTCAGGCAGCTTCTCGAACAAAAGAAGATCGTCGGCTCGGGCGTGGCCCTCCTCGCGCCCACGGGAAAGGCGCGCGTCCGGCTCGGCCAGCAGACTCGTCGGCCCGAAGATACCAAGACGCTCGCCCAATTCTTGAAAGAATACAAGCGATACGACGGATGGACTGGGCGCTACTTCGCCGACCCCGATGCGCCGCCTGCGGGAGGCGTTACGACCTGCATCGTCGACGAAGCGTCGATGTTGACTGAGGACCAATTGGCTGCTCTCGTCGACGCACTGCCCGTATCCGCGCGACTGATCCTGGTCGGCGACCCGCGCCAGCTTCCGCCGATCGGCGCGGGCCGTCCCTTCGTCGACCTCATTACGCATCTGCAAGGCGATCATGCCTACGAAGGCGTGGCGGAACTTACCGTCAGGCGGCGACACGCCTCGGCTGGAGCCGCCGGCGTGGCTCTGCGCGACCTCGCGTGCGCCGACGTGCAGCTCGCGGACCTTTTTTCAGGCCGCGATCTCCCTCCTGGCGAAGACCAGGTGCTCGAAGACGTCTTGGCCGGTAGCGCGGATCCGCGGTTGCGCTTCGTTCGCTGGAAGACTCCATCGGACCTGCGCGATCTCCTTGACGCCACGCTTTTGAACGAATTGAGCCTGGACAGCGACGCGCAACAGAAGAGTTTCGCTGCTACACTCGGCGGCTTCCCCCAAGGCGACTACGTGTATTTCAACGCCGGCGCCGGCATCGAAAAATGCGAGCAGTGGCAGATCCTTACGCCGCATCGCAACCAATCGAGCGGGTCGATTGATCTTAACCGCCATATCAAAGAGGTCTTCCGAAGCGACACGCTAAAATTCGCTCGAAGCTCGAACGAAGGCCCACCTTTCTGGATCAAATACCGGATTATCCAGCCCCGTGGCGCCGAACAAATTACCTATGGCGATAAGGTTATTTGCATACGAAATCACGGTCGGCAAAGCTATGCCTTCGCAGACAAAGAGAAGGGCGAGGGCTATGTGGCGAACGGCGAAATCGGTGTAGTCGTCGGTGAAGCCTTCAGAGCCGGTAGAAAGCCGAGTTGGACGACGGTGCAGTTCGCGTCGCAGCCGGAGTTTACCTATGGATTTAGCGGACGCGACTTCTCCGAGGAAGGCACCCCGATTTTGGAGCTGGCTTACGCTGTCACGGTGCACAAGGCGCAAGGAAGCGAATTCGGCAAGGTGTTTCTCGTTTTGCCCGCGCGCAGTCGCCTGCTTTCGCGCGAGATGCTGTACACGGCCCTGACCCGGCAGATGGACCGCGTCATCATTCTTCACCAGGGCGATTTGGCGTATTTACGGTCGCTGCGATCGCCATTCTTTTCCGAGGTCGCGCGGCGAATCACTAACCTCTTCGCGCCGCCGAAGATGGTCGATGCGGCCCCTCCGGCTGGAGCTCCTTTTGGAACCGTTGGGCGGACATTTCTCGAAGACAAGCTGATCCATCGCAGCGCTCGCGGGGACCTGGTCAGCTCGAAATCCGAATTGGTGATCGCCGATTTACTCTTCGAGGCTGAAAAGACACTTGGCATACGATATTTCTTCGAAAGGGTGTTCATCGGTGAGCATGGACATCAACGTTGGCCTGATTTCTCGATCGAGGATCGCAACGGCCGAACTTGGTATTGGGAGCATTGTGGCATGCTCGACCAACCCGACTACCTAAGCCGCTGGAAGGCCAAGCTCGCCTTTTATGCCGATAATAAAGTCGAGTGCTGGAGCGAAAAGAATCCCTCAGGCCGGCTGATTGTGACGGAGGACGGACCAAAGAAGGGTCTCGACAGCCCCGCGATCCGAAATTTGATCGAAAAGCTGTGGGGGCGATAATGAAACCAGCTGCGGGCTTGAGTCGGCCGCCGACGAAGGTGCCCAGCATGCTCCAGTAGCCGTCGACCACGTCGACGTGCCGCGCGCGCAGTTGCGTGATCTGCGTTACCCGGGCGCCGCAGTAAGCGCGAAAGTGGGCGCCCAACTCGCGGGTCACCTAAGAGATTGACCGATAAGCTGAACAGGCTTGCCGGCGGGGTTGCGATGCGCGCCGCTCGTGACTCCGTCGTGAAGCCAGTTTATGGTTCTATAACATGCCTTTATGCCAAAAACTCGTCGGTGCCCCGAAAGCACACTTAATCACACACCAGGGGGCGCGCTTCGCGCAAGCTCCAACCTTACGAGAGTTCCCCATGCCCCATAACTCTGCTGAAGAAAATGCATCGCTTTGGCGGCGCTTCGAGTTAATGAGCTTTGCGCCAAGCCGGATTGTGAATAAGCTCGCAAGTGGGATCCCAGCCACGACGAGGATCATGACGTCGATTTATAAATCAAAAGCTTCATTTCTAAAGGCTCCGAACCCGAGCCGATCAGGACGGCTCTGGCTTCCTGGATATTGATTCAATTTCAATATATTAGGATAATTCTATTAGGGGCCCGACTTCAGTGCAGAAAAAAAGTATAACGAACGAATACAACGCGCGTATCCAGTTCCCGACCAGGGGACGTTGGTGATGGGGCCACTTCCTCCCGAAGGCATGATCGACGAGGCTTTGGTCGACCCCTCGCATCCCCGGGAACCAGAGAGTGGCGATTCCTCGCCGCAAATTGACCGACGTCCGGACTCGCGCATCGTTCGAAGTGCGCTTGACGAGGTCAAGGCCATCCAGACGCTCCTTTCAGACGTTTACAAGGACGCAGGCGATGGGCGAACCCTCCTGCGAGAGCTTGTTCAGAATGCCGACGATGCTCGCGCAAAACGGCTGGTGTTCGGCGTTTTGGATCGAGGATGGCCACAGGCTACAAATAGCCTTCTTCGGGGTCCCGCTCTGCTGGTAGCAAACGACGGACAATTTCCGGCCAAGGACCGCGATGCACTGCACCGGAGCTATGGCGGAAACTGGGTGACGCTGTGAGGAAGGCGGCGTAACGGGGTTGGTGACGAAACCTGCCCGAACCTCCAAGAAGGAGCGTTACGCCTTGTCTGACAATAGAATTATTCCCTGCCGCCAGAAAGACGAAATCG
>NZ_CAIUXT010000185.1 GCF_903903185.1 uncultured Rhodoblastus sp. | reverse complement strand
GTCGTCGCCTCAGACGCCTTTTTTCCCTTTGCCGACGGGCTTCTCGCCGCCGCCGAAGCGGGCGCCACGGCCGTCATCCAGCCCGGCGGCTCAATGCGCGACGACGAGGTGATCAAGGCCGCCGATGAGGCCGGCCTCGCCATGGTGATGACCGGCTATCGCCACTTCCGACACTAGAGTCGATTCCTTTGTTTTCGCAATGTTTTTGCGAAAAACCGGCGTCCACTTTTTCGCACATTGCCCTGGCCGCGAGGCGGGATTTTCAGGCGCCGATCATTTCAGAAAGACAAAAATATCGACCTCAAGACCGACGTCGGAGGAATCCTTGGCGTCGTTCAGATATTCCTCGACGAACAGATTGCGCGCCTCCAGCCCCTTCTCGTCGAGATAGGCGGTGATGGCGTCGTAGGTCGCATCAATGTCGTCATAGGCGCCGCGATGCTGGAATTTGAGGGCCTTGCCGCTCGGCGACTGGGCCAGCGAGAAATTGGCGCCAAGATCGGGTTTGGCGTCGGGTTTGGCGTCGACGGGGAGAAGCGCGTCGAATTTGAAGCCGGCGTCGTCGGTCTCTGTGAAGACCGCGAGCGGACGGCCATCGACCTTGAGCCCGGCCTTTTCGGCGCTGGCGCGCAATTTGGCCAAAGCTTCGCCGATCTTGGCGTAGCCTTCCTCCCAACTGGCGGAACCATGGGTCTCGATGACGATGCGAGAGGCGATTTCGGACGTCTGGATCGCGCCCTCCTCGGCGGGCGCTGCGGCGCTGTCGGGCTTGGCGGCGGGCCCGTCTTTGGGCGCTTCGGCTTTCGGCTGTTCCGACGGCCCAGCCTGCTGCGCAAAGGCGGGCGCAAGGGCGCCAAAGGACCCAAGCAGCAGGAACAGGCCGCCTAATCGGCCAAGCCCCAGGAAAATTTTGCCGATCTGCATATGAGAACTCCAAACCGCCCCGCCGATCGAGCGGTGTGCGAAAAAGCGGACGCCGTTTTTACACAGGCTGCCGCGAAAAAACACTCCAGAGAAACAGCGCCCAGATCAGTCTAGTCCAGAGCCGTCCTGATCGCCATATGGCGACACGCGCCCATTTCTCCTATATTCCGACTAAACGCGACATGAACGTAAAATCTTTGCGGACTGGGAAATTGACCGAAACGCTTCACCGTCTGGCGGGCCGCGACATCGTCAAGATGAACGGCGCCGGCAACGAAATTCTGGTGCTCGATCTTCGCGGCGCGAATTACGCTTTGACGCCGTCGGACGCGCGCGCGCTCGCCGCCGCGCCGGGCCTTGGCTATGACCAGCTGATGGCGCTCGGCGATCCGCAAGAACCCGGCGAAGACGCCTTCATGACCATTTACAATCGGGATGGCTCGCTGTCCGCCTCTTGCGGCAATGGCACGCGCTGCGTGGCGCATTATCTTGCCGAGCAGACCGGAGCGGCGACGGTCCGCCTCGCCACTTCGGCGGGCAGACTCGTGGTGCGGCGCGACGGGCCGCTGTCCTTTACCGTCGATATGGGGCGGCCGCGTCTCGACTGGCGCGAGATTCCGCTCGCCCATGCCGTCGCCGACACGGGCGCCGTCGATCTCGGCCTGTTCGGCCTGCCGCCGGCCTCTTGCGTCAGCATGGGCAATCCCCATGCGATCTTTTTCGTCGCCGAGGCGGAAAAATTCGATCTCGCGACCATCGGCCCGGTTATCGAGCATCACCCGCTGTTTCCCGAACGAGTCAATGTTTCGCTGGCGCAGGTCCGCTCCATCGATCATGCGCGGCTGAAAGTTTGGGAGCGCGGCGCGGGCCAGACTTTGGCCTGCGGCACGGCGGCCTGCGCGACTCTGGTCGCGGGCGTGCGCGCCGGGCTGCTGCGGCGGCGCGCGAAAATTTCGCTGCCCGGCGGCGATCTGGTCATCCACTGGCGCGAGGGCGACAATCGCGTCGAAATGACCGGTCCGGTCGAACTCGAATTCGTCGCCCAAATCGATCCGGCGATTTTTTCCGACCGGGCGGCGCCATGACGCAGGCCAAGCCAGGCCATGACGCGATCGAGGTCGTCACTTTCGGCTGCCGTCTCAACATGGTCGAATCGCAGACGATCCGCGAACTGGCCGCGCAGGGGGCCGAGAAAAACCTCGTCGTCGTCAATACCTGCGCGGTAACCGGCGAAGCGGCGCGCCAGGCCCGTCAGGCGATCCGCAAGCTCAAGCGCCAGCGTCCCGGGGCCCGCATCGTCGTCACCGGCTGCGCCGCGCAGATCGACCCCGAATGTTTCGCGGCCATGCCGGAAGTCGCCCATGTGATGGGCAATGCCGAAAAGACCCGGGCGCTCAGCTGGAGCTCCTTCACTGCCCGGACCAATGTCGGCCCGATCGCAATGGCCGGTCGCCGCGACAATGCGCGCTCGCCGATTCTGGCGGCGATCGAGGGCCATACCCGGGCCTTTCTGGCGGTGCAGAACGGCTGCGATCATAGCTGCACGTTCTGCGTGATCCCGCAGGGGCGCGGGCCGTCGCGTTCGGTTCCCGCAGGGGAAATTCTGGCTCGGGCGGAAAAATTCGTCGAGACCGGCCATCGCGAACTGGTCTTGACCGGGGTCGATCTGACTTCCTGGGGCGCCGATCTGCCGGGGGCGCCGAAACTCGGGCGACTGGTGCGGCTGTTGCTGCGCGAACTCCCCGCTCTGCCGCGCCTGCGCCTGTCCTCGATCGATTGCATCGAGGCCGATCCCGATCTGATCGCGGCTTTCGCCGAGGAGGAGAGGCTCGCGCCTTATCTGCATCTGTCGCTGCAATCGGGCGACGATCTGATCCTGAAGCGCATGAAACGTCGCCATTCGCGGCGCGACAGCGTCGATTTCTGTACGACTCTGCGCCGTCTGCGCCCGGATATGGTCTTCGGCGCCGATCTCATCGCCGGCTTCCCGACCGAGGACGACGCCATGGCGGCGCGCTCGCTGGCCCTGATCGAGGATTGCGGCTTAAGTTTCCTGCACGTATTCCCGTTTTCGCCGCGTCCCGGCGTCGCGGCGGCGCGGATGCCGGGCGTTCCGCCGGCGACGGTCAAGCTGCGCGCCGCGCGGCTCAGGGAAAAAGGCGATGAGGTTTTGCGCCGCCATTTGCAGGCGCGGGTCGGTCGGCGGTTGCGGATCCTGAGCGAACGCGGCGGCATGGGGCGCGCCGACGATTTCACCCCGGTGAAAACGCCGGGCTTGCCGCCGGGGCGGCTGGTTTGGGGGGAGGCGACGGGTTTTAGCGCCGGGTCGCTCGACGTAACCTTCGATTAATCGTCAATCGAAAAGCTTTGGCGCCGGTTAAGGGAAGGTCAGCGAAATAAAGTCAGGATCGGCCCATCGCGACACGCGCCGCCGTTCAGGCGGCGAGGATGGGCCATGCCGTCAACCACGACCTTCCGCAGCGGAAAGGAATTCCGCCTTTTTGTCCGGGACGACTTGCCGGCGTCCGACTTCGGGGCCGCGCCGGCGTCCGCCTTGCCGCCGAAATTATTGCCGCCGAAATTCTGGCGGCGGGTCAGGCGTTTTGCCAAATCCCGGAGCAATATGGCGGTAAAAGCCGTGGCGATCTGTTTGACCTCGCTGACGGTCGCCGGTCTGCTGGCGCAATGGCGGGCGGCTTCGCCGGTCCGCGAGGCGCCGCCTTCTCCGGCCCCGGTCTGGCTCGACATCGCCAGGCCGTCCCGTCTTTATGACCTCTCCGCGCCGCAACTGGCGCATGAAAAATTCACCTATGCGGCGCGCCGCCATTCGACCGGCGGCGGCCGGGAGGATTTGCTGACTTTCGGCGAATTCGCCGCCAAAAAATGGTTCCTTCGCCTGTCGGTCTATCGCCATGGCGAGGAAAAAACCGCCGACGCGCCATTTTTCGTCGATATGGCGCGCCGGGCGGCGCCGCTCGGCCTTAGTCTCGACCATGTGAAGCTGGAGCGCAGCGAAAAGACGCGCTTCGGCGATCTGGAGACGGCGGATATGACCCTGTCGGAAAACAGTTTTTCGCGCGGCAATTGCCGGGGGTTTCGGCTGGTTCGCGCGGCGCCCGGGCTGACTTTGTCCGGCCTCGCCTGCGCGCCCGGCGCGGAACCCTTGAGCGCGCCCGATCTGATCTGCCTGATCGATCGTCTCGATCTGTCGACCGCCGGCGACGACCGGCCCTTGCGCGACTTTTTCGCCGAAGCCCAGGCCCGCAGAATGCGCAGCTGTGGCGAAATTACCCGCGGACGTTAAGCATTAAACGGGAACGCGATGTTCGTTGCGTAAAAAACTATCGTCCGCCGCAACAAAGCGATAAACTAAAAAATATCGCATCAGGAGCCAAAAATGCGCCGTATTTCTCATTTTGCCTTCGCGCTGGCCAGTCTCTCGCTGGTCAGCGTCGGCGTCCAGGCGGAGCCGGCGCATCATCGCCATCACGCCGCGCGTCCGGTGCGTCACGTGCAGCAGGCGGCTGCGCCAAAGCTCGTCGTCAAGCGCAGCTTCCTCGATTCCGGCAATGTCGTGCCGGTCGGCACCTTGAACCGGTACATGGACGACAGCACGGTATTCAATGGCACGCCCGGCGGGACCTATCGCAACGAATTATTCGGCGACAACACCATTTTGCCCGGCCCGTTCGATCTTCCGGGCATTCCGGGCTTCCAGCGCTACGCGCCCTGGTGAGACAAGCCGCCGCGCGGACATGAAAAAACGGCCGCGAGACCGGCCGTTTTGTTTGGCGCGATGGCTGGACGGCGCCTTCAGTCCTTGGCGCGCTCGACATAGCTGTTGTCGTCGGTGAGGACGACGATGCGCGCGCCGACGCCGATATGCGGCGGCACCATGACCCGCAGGCCATTGTCCATCCTGGCCGGCTTGTAGGAGGAGGAGGCGGTCTGGCCCTTGGTGACCGGCTCGGTGTCGATCACTTCGAGCGTCACGCGCGCGGGCAGCTGGATCGCCACGGCAATGCCGTTGAAGATCGACAGGATGACCTGCATGCCTTCCTGCAGATAGGCGGCCTGATCGCCGAGCACTTCCTTCGGCACGATCACCTGCTCGTAATTCTCGCCGTTCATGAAGGTGAAGCCGTCGCCATCGGCATAGAGATAGCTGAAATTCATGTCCTCGACATGGGCGCGCTCGACCTGTTCGGTGGTCTTGTAGCGGACGGTGGTCTTCACGCCGTCGGACAGGCGGCGCATGTCGATCTGCGTCGTCGGCGTGCCCTTGCCGGGGAAGAAGCTTTCGGCGCTGAGGACGGCGTAAAGCTGGCCGTCCTCGTGCTCGATGATATTGCCCTTGCGGACGTTGCTGGCGATCACTCTCACTTGACGACTTCCTTGGATCGGCGCCCGTCGTCGCGGTTGATGGGACGGGCCGTCGGGTCTATGGACCTTTTTTGAAAACTGCGGCGTCACTAATACCGATCCGACGCCGCAAAGCCAGTTTTTTGTCGATATCGTAACGCGGGCAATGGCGCCAACGCCTTTAGGGAAAAGTCGGGATGCGGCGAGAAAGCCCATGGTGGGCTCCGGAAAACTATGCCGACCGGCGGCCCCGCCTGCTGCAGCGGGCGAAGATCGTCAAAGCCGTTCGCGGCTTTTTCGACGATCGGGGTTTTGTCGAGATCGAACCGGCCGCCTTGCAGGTTTCGCCGGGCAATGAAACCCATATCGCCGGTTTCGCCACGCAATTCCAGCCGCCCGGCAGCGGGCCCGAGACCTGTTATCTTCATTCCTCGCCGGAATTCGACTGCAAGAAGCTGCTGGCGGCAGGCGAACGAAAAATCTTTGCGCTCGCTCATGTCTTTCGCAATGACGAGCGATCGAAATGGCGCCATCCGGAATTCACCATGCTGGAATGGTATCGCGCCGAGGCGCCCTATCGCGCCCTGATCGACGATTGCTCAAGCCTGCTCCAGCTCGCCGCCGAGGCCGCGGGGGCGACGCATTTGCAAAGCGGCGACGCCAGCCTCGATCCGTTTCGCGCGCCGGAAGTGCTTACCGTCGCCGAGGCTTTCGAGCGTTACGCGCAGATCGACTTGCTCGCCGTGCTGGACGACCGCGACGCTTTGGCGGCGAGGGCAGGGCAGATCGGAATCCGGGTCAGCGCCGACGATTCCTGGTCGGACCTGTTCAGCAAAATCCTGTCGGACCGCATCGAGCGGCGGCTCGGCCATGGCCGCGCGACCCTATTGATCGACTATCCGGCGAGCGAGGCGGCTTTGGCGCGGCTTAAGCCCGAGGATCCGCGTCTGGCCGAAAGATTCGAGCTTTACGGCTGCGGCGTCGAACTGGCCAACGCCTTTGGCGAATTGACCGATCCGGTCGAACAGCGCGCGCGATTTGAGCAGGACATGGCCGAACGCGCCCGGCTTTACGGCGATTCCTATCCGCTCGACGAGGATTTTCTCGCCGCTCTGGCTTTCATGCCGCAGGCCAGCGGCGTCGCGCTCGGTTTCGACCGGCTGGTCATGCTGGCGACCGGCGCGACCCAAATCGAACAGGTGCTCTGGGCGCCGGTCGCGCGGGCAAGAGCCGCGCCATGAGCCGTTTTTCATCTGGAAAAACGCTGACCCGGCCCGACGAGTTGATCGCCGCCGGCTGGGCTGCGCCCGCACAGGCGAAGGAGCTAGCGGAAGTCGCCGCGCGCTACAGCGTCGCCATTCCCGCCGGCGTCGCCGCGCTGATCGAGCGGCCCGACGATCCCATCGGCCGGCAATTCCTGCCCGACGCCGCCGAGTTGCGGACCTTGCCTCAGGAGCGCGCCGATCCGATCGGCGACGACGTCCATCAGGTCGCGCCAGGCCTGATCCACCGCTATCCCGACCGCGCGCTATTGAAACTGACCGGAGTTTGCCCGGTCTATTGCCGATTCTGCTTCCGTCGCGCCCGCGTCGGCGCAAATAATCCTGCCGGGCCGCAGGGCGTTCTCGACGAGGCGGCGCTCGACGAGGCCTTCGCCTATCTGGCGGCGCATCGGGAAATCTGGGAGCTGATCGTCACCGGCGGCGATCCGCTCGCGGTGTCGGAGCGCCGCCTCGCGGACCTGTCGCGCCGCCTGCGCGCCGTCGATCATATCAAGATCCTGCGCTTTCATTCGCGCGTCCCGGCCTTGACGCCGGAACGGATCACTCCCGGCCTGATCGCGGCGCTGAAGGCAAGCGGCAAGACGCTTTATGTCGCCCTGCACGCCAATCATCCCCGCGAATTGACGCCGGAAGCGCGCGTCGCCTGCGGAAAACTGATCGACGCCGGCGTGGCGATGGTCAGCCAGACGGTTCTTCTGCGCGGCGTCAACGACGATGTCGAGACGCTGTCGGCGCTGATGCGCGCGTTCGTGGAGGCGCGGATCAAGCCCTATTATCTGCACCATGGCGATCTTGCGCCGGGCACGTCGCATTTGCGTCTGCCGCTCGATGTGGGGCAAAATCTGGTTCGTGGCCTGCTGGGGCGCCTGTCGGGTCTTTGCCAGCCGATTTATGTCGTCGATATTCCGGGCGGCCACGGCAAGGCGCCCGCCGGCCCGGCCTATGTCGCGCGCGAGGGCGCGGGCTGGCTCATCGAGGATTGGCGCGGCGGGCGCCATGTCTATGGCGATGACGCCGGCAGCGCGCGGAAAAAGCCATGACCGCCTTGCTTTTGGCCCATTTCCGCCGATCCTGCCGGGACCATGAGAATCGGAGCCGCCGGTGACGCGCAAATTCGCCCTTGTCCTGCTGTCGAGACTCCTGCTCGCGATTTCGCTGGCCGGGGCGGCGCAGGCTGTCGGCGCCGAGCCGCGCGAAAAAATCGCCCAATCGACCCCCGCGCCGGTTCCGGTTCCGCCCTCGAGTCCCTTGTCGCGCTCCTCGATCGTCCCGCCCAGCGCGACATCGCCGGAAGAGCCGGCGACGATCGATTTCGCGGCGCGGCTCGACGCCGCCAAACAGAGCCTCGACCAGATCGACGCCCTGCTGGCCGGCGAAGCCTTGACCGACGCGGATCTCGTTCGCGAGGCCGCCGCGATCGATCCGGTCTCCAAACAGATTCAGACCGTGACCGCCGATGTCACCCCCCGGCTGGCGGCGCTCAAGACCCGGCTCGACCAGCTCGGTCCCGGGCCGGACCCCAAAGCGGATCCGCCGGCGCCGCCCGAGGATCCCGCCGTCGCCCAGGACCGCGCGGACCAGATGAAACTTTATTCGGCGAGCGACGACCTGTTGAAGCGCGCCAATCTCTTGCAGGTGCGCGCCGACCAGCTCGCCGCGCAGATCACCGAGCGGCGCCGCACCCTGTTCGCCAATGCGGTGTTCCAGCGCGGATCAAGCATTCTCGACCCCGGACTATGGATGAATCTGGCGCGCGACGCGCCGCACGGACTTTCCGCCGCCCGCTCGGCCCTCGTCGATTTTTCCGCCCGCGTGTCGTCGGTTCTCGCCGGCAAGTCCGGCCTGAATTTTTTGGCTTTGCTCGGCCTGATCCTCGTCGTCGTCGCCGTCGCGCTTTACCTCGCGCTGCGCCTGCTGCCCCGCGCGGAATCGTCGCGCGCGCCGAGCGCATTGCAGAAGGCGGCGGCGGCTTTGTGGACCGCGGTGGCGGTGGCGGCGATCCCGATCGCCGGAGTCAATGCGATCTACATGCTCATCGACTGGTTCGGCCTCAACGACGGGCAAATGGCGCCTCTGACCAACGCCCTGTTCCGGGGGGTGATCCGCTGCGCCCTGGTCGCGGGGCTGGGGATCGGCGTGCTGGCGCCGGGCCGCGCGCTGTGGCGGCCGCTCGACCTCAGCGACCGGATCGCCAGCCGGCTGTTTCGTCTGGCGATGACCATCGCGGTTCTGGTGACGCTCGGCAAGGCGGTCGAGGCGTTCAACCAGGTGATCGGCGCCTCTTTTCAGGCGACGGTGGCGGCGCGCGGCGTCTTCGCGCTGCTTGTCGGCGTGATCCTGGCGCGCGGGCTGTTCGGCGTCGTCGCCGTCGCCGAGGCGGAACAGGGCAAGGACGGCCGCGCGGCGGCGCTCGATGACGAGGCGCCCTGGTGGCCGCCGATCCGCTTCGCCGCCTGGGCGGCGACTTTCGTCATCCTGGCCGCGGATTTCTTCGGCTATGTCGCCCTCGCCGCCTTCATCGTCGATCAGCTCGTCTGGACCGCCGTTGTCGCCAGTCTTTTGTTCCTTTTGCTCAAATTTTCGGGCGAAGGGATCGACAAGGCCTTTCGCCCCGGTTCGCGCCTGAACCGGGGGGTGACGGCCAGCCTCGGCCTGCGCGGCGAAAGGCTGCAGCAGATCGGCGTGCTGCTCGGCGGCGCGGTCTTTGTCGCGCTGTGCGCCATGGCGGCGCTGCTGGTGCTCACGCCCTGGGGCGTCGCCTCGCAAGACCTGTTGGGAACCCTCCAGTCGGCCTTTTTCGGCGTCAAGATCGGCGACGTCACCTTATCGCTGTCCAGCCTGTTCCTCGCCCTGCTGTTCTTCGCTTTGGGCTACGCCCTGACCCACGCGGCGCAAAACTGGCTGGAAAACCGCTATCTGCCGCTGACCGGGCTCGACATCGGCCTTCGCGCCTCGATCCGCACCAGCGTCGGCTATATCGGCATTCTGCTGTCGATCCTGTTTGCCTCGGCCTATCTCGGCATCAATACGGAAAAGCTGGCTCTCGTCGCCGGCGCGCTCTCGGTCGGTATCGGCCTCGGCCTGCAATCGGTGGTCAATAATTTCGTCTCGGGCCTGATCCTGCTATGGGAGCGGCTGATCCGGGTCGGCGACTGGGTGGTGATCGGCGACGAGCAGGGCTATGTCCGCCGCATCAATGTCCGCTCGACCGAGATCGAGACCTTCGACCGCGCCACCATGATCGTGCCGAACGGCAATATGGTCACCGGCATCGTCAAGAACTTCGTGCGCGGCGATCGGGTGTCGCGGATCAAGATTCCGGTTCAGGCGATCTGGGGCTCGGACCCGGAAAAAGTCCGCGAAGTCCTGCTCGAAGCCGCCAGATCCCACGAGGAAGTGCAGGGGATTCCGGCGCCGGCGGTGCTGTTCAGCGGCTTTGGCGCGACTTCGCTGAATTTCGAACTGGTCTGTTTCGTCGAGGATGTCGAACGCGCGTCGCGGGTGAAAAGCGACCTGCATTACGCCATTTTCAAGCTTTTCCGCGAAGCCGGCCTGCGGATGGACCCGCCGCAGCAAACCGCGCTGACCCTCGACCTCGCCCAGCTCGAATCGCTGTCGAAGCTTTACCCGCGCGGCCCGGACGACATCAAAACTTAACGGTTTTGGCAGATGGGTTGTGTTACTTCGTCGGAATGACCTCGTTGAAAACCCCGTCACGCCGTTCGTTTGGGCGCCTGCTGCTTGCCATCGCGCCCGCCGGACTGTTCTTGGCCTCCTGCGCGGAAGAACCCGCCCCCGTCGCCGCTCGGCCCGAGCCGCCGGGCGCTCCGACCTTCTATGATTCGATGGCGAGGCCGGGCGCCCGTCTCGACGCGGTTGCGGCGCGGGACATGATCTCGCTTTACCGCGCCAATCACGGGCTGGAGACTTTGAACGTTGATCCCGGCCTGATGGCGGAAGCGCAGGCCCAGGCCGAGGCGATGGCGCGTTCCGGCAAGCTCAGCCATGAAGTCAGGGGCGACCTGACCTCCCGGCTCGACCGCGCCGGCTACGCCAAGTCGCGGGCGGTGGAAAATGTCTCCGCCGGATATCATACCCTGGCCGAGGCATTTTCGGGCTGGCGGCAGTCTCCCCCGCATAACGCCAACATGCTGGCGCCGGGCATGCGCCGGTTAGGGATCGCCGCCGCCTATAATCCCGACACGCGCTACAAGGTTTTCTGGACGCTGGTGCTGGCGAACTGACGGCCTGTTTCCATGATCCGGCGGCGGGCGATCGGCGCTCGAATCGGAGGGAAGTGGTAGCGGCGGCGCCGCCCGGTTTTGCCCCCAGGGCGACATCGCGCCGTTCAAAAATCAAGACTCTTGAGAAATTGCGTTGACCGTTGCGCCGCAAAGGCCTTCGCTTCTCGAAAGATAGTCCGATAGTCCAGCCCAAAACCGCCTTGGTTACGCCCGCGTCTCGACAGTTGGGCAAACCCTTGAGGCGCAACTCGACCAACTAAAGGCGGCGGGGTGTTCGCGCATCTATCGCGAGAAGGTTTCCGGCGCGAGGGTTGACCGCAAGGAACTCGGCAAACTTTTGAAATCCCTCGCGACTGGCGATCAAGTGGTGGTCACGCGCATCGACCGAGCGATGATCAGGTCCTGCTTGTCCTCAATGGGATCACCCGCGTGGGCGACCGAGCGATGATCAGGTCTTGCTCATCCTCAATGGGATCACGCGCATGGCGAGCCTTTTCAAAATCGACTAATGAGTCCTTCAACTTTCCTTGTTTTTCGTAAAGATCGCCTCTGTTTAACAGGGCAACCCTGAAGTTTGGATTTAATCGAATAGCTTCATCATAATCGTCAACGGCCTCTTTGATATTTCCCAGAATCGCATTGGCAACGCCACGAGTATTGAAAGCGTGAGCGGCATAGTACCGCTCGCGCTCGCCGTAGCGGTCCATAACCTTTTTACAGTCATCGAGCGCCTATTCTATTTTTCCCATTTTTATATAGACGCTGGCACGGCTTAAATACTCTATTTCGAAACAGCTGCCTTCGTCCTCCTTAAGGTCCACATTCAAATCCGCAAGCGCCTTATCGAGAAGACCTTGTTTTTCATACAAAAATGCCCGATACCTTCTGCCGATCCCGCCTGACGCCGCCGTTGCTTTGCTGAGATCATCAATCGCACTCGACGTTCGTCCAAGCTTGTTATTTACGTAGCTTCGAGATGAATTATAATTTGAATTATGCGGGTCCAATTCAATCGCCTTATCAATATCTTTAAAATATTTTTCTGTATCACTCCATAATATCGCGCGCCCATAATAAGCCTTAGCCAGCCTAGGGTCACGGCGGATTGCTTCGCTATAATTTTCAATGCATATTTTCACCCGCGAATATTTGTCATTAGTAAAATCATGCCAATTAACCTCGGCGCGACTACAGTACGCGAGAGCGTTATCCGGGTTAATACGAATTGCCTCGTTGTAATCAGCAAGAGCGAAGCTGATCAACGCCGGTGCTTCATCTTGATGCATGCCATACTGCGTTTTCCGGAAATAAGCATCTCCCCGCTTCCGCAAAATGTCCGAGCGCGTCCCCGGGTCAAGATCGCGCGCGAGAACGGTCGTGCAACCGGAAATCTGCGCGTCCCAGTTCCTGCCTCCACGATCGCCCTGATCAGCGCCCTTCACCGCTTGATCAAAAGCATGCCGCAGCGCTTTGAAGAACCCCTGCAACATAGGGAAAATTCCTTTCAGCCGGGAGTGCTAGCTGGCGCTCCGTCCGCGACATAATCGCGCCAACTAACGACGTTGACAAGGTCAAGGCCTTCGGGCGCAAAAACGTCGCCGGTCAAAATTCGTGATTTTCGAAAAGCGCTCTTTTGTCCGCCGCACGGCAGCGTTGATTGCACGATGAACGATAGCCTCTGGCGCCGGGCCGTCCTTCTTGGGCGCTTGGGAATGGCGCTTTGGAGCCATTTCTTGAGACCTTTGCTGGCGGGAATGGAGCCCCCAACCTGGAACGCTAATTCCCGTTTCCCAGCCGCGCCCGGAACGGATGCGCCGGATAGGCGCCGAGAATTGTCACCGTCTCGGAAAAGAACGTCAGTTCTTCGAGCGCGCGGGCGAGATTGGCGTCGTCGGGATGGCCCTCGACATCGACCAGGAACTGCGTCGCGGCGAATTCGCCATTGACCATGTAGCTTTCGAGCTTGGTCATGTTGACGCCATTGGTGGCGAAGCCGCCGAGCGCCTTGTAAAGCGCCGAAGGCACGTTGCGCACGCGGAAGACGAACGTCGTCAGCATCGGCCGTTCGGGGCGCGGGCCGGCAAGCGCTTCACGCGACAATATGACGAATCGCGTGCAATTATGGTCCTCGTCCTCGACGAAGCGGGCGAGCACGTCGAGTCCGTAGATTTCGGCGGCGAGTTCCGGCGCCAGCGAGGCGCGGCTCCTGTCGCCCCATTCGGCCACTTCGCGCGCCGATCCCGCCGTGTCGCCCGTCGTCACCGCCTTGAGCCCGTAGCGCTTGATGATTTTCCGGCATTGGCCCAGCGCGTGGACATGGCTGTAGACGCTGCGCAAATCCGCGATCTGCGCGCCCCTGACGCCGAGCAGGTGGAAATGGATCGGCAGAAAATATTCGCCGATGATTTTCAGGCCGGAATCGGGCAGGAAATGATGGATGTCGGCGACGCGCCCGGCCAGCGAATTCTCGATCGGGATCATGCCGAGGTCGGCCCGGCCTTCGCCGATCGCCGAGAAAGCCTCCTCGAAACTGGCGCAGGGCAGGGTTTCCCAGCCCGGATAGACGTCGGCGCAGGCAATATGCGAATTGGCGCCGGGTTCGCCCTGATAGGCGATGATCTTGGTCATGTCCTGCTTTCAAGAATTTTGCGCGCCCGTTCGAGATCGCGCGGCGTATCGACGCCGAGCGGCGCGGCCTCGACGATTTCGACATCGATGCGCATGCCCGCCTCCAGCGCCCGCAATTGCTCCAGCTTTTCGCGGCGCTCGAGGTCCGAGGGGGGAAGCGCCACGAAACGCTCGAGCGCGGCGCGGCGATAGGCGTACAAGCCAATATGATGATAAAGGTCGCCCTCGCCCCACGGGGCCGTGGCGCGGGTGAAATAAAGCGCGCGCAGCCGCGTCGGGCCGAGTCTTGCGCCGACCGCCTTGACCACATTGGGATCGTCGCGCTCTTCCTCGCGGGAAATCCGCGCCGCCAGGGTGGCGATGTCGACCGCCTCGTCTTGCAGGGGAAGCAGCGCGGCGCGCACGCTGTCCGGCTCGATGGTAGGCAGGTCGCCCTGCAGATTGACCACCACGTCGAAACGCCGCTCGGGGTCGAACAGGCGCAGAGCCGCGCAAATCCGGTCGGAACCCGAGGGCAGGCCGGGATCGGTGAGCACGGCCTCGCCGCCCGCCGCCTGAACCGCCTCGGCGATGGCGGCGCTGTCGGCGGCGACGAGAACCGGGCCGACTCCCGCCTCGACGGCGCGCCGCCAGACCTGGACGATCATCGGCGCGCCGGCGATTTCGGCCAGCGGCTTGTTGGGCAAGCGGGTCGAAGCGAGGCGGGCGGGGATGACGACGATGGGGTTTTGCGGCATGGACGCGGGACTGGAGGCGGGTTGCGGGCTTAGGTACTTGCGCGGATTCGGCCCGGTTATACGAGTTGCCAAGCGGGGCGCAAAGCGTTTATCAGAAGCCCCGAAGCGGAGGCTGCGGCATGAATTTCATCGACTACCGGTTTATCGGCGCCCTTTTTGGCGCCATCCTGTTCAGCTTGTTCCTGGGCGTGCTCAGCGATGCGCTGGTGAGCAGCCATTATCCGAAGGTTCAGGGCTTCGACCTGCCGAGCGGCGCGGCGCCGGACAAAGCCGCCGCCGCCGCTCCGGTCGCCGAGGTTCCGCTGCCGGCGCTGCTCGCCAAGGCCGATCCCGCCCGAGGGCAGGCCGCGACCAAGATTTGCGCCACCTGCCACAGTTTCGACAAGGGCGGCGCGGCCAAAGTCGGCCCCAATCTCTATGGCGTGGTCGGACGACCGAAGGGCTCGGTCGAAGGATTTGGTTATTCCGAGGCTCTCAAGGGCAAGGGCGGCGCCTGGACCTTCGTCGATCTCGACGCCTTCATCGCCAACCCGAAGACCTATGCCTCGGGCACCAAGATGGGTTACGCCGGCGAAGCGGACGCCGGCAAGCGCGCCGACCTCATCTCCTATCTGCGCACCTTGTCCGACAGCCCCGTGGCTCTGCCCGCGAATTAAGGCGCGCAATCCAGCCGATTTTGAAGCCGGAGATCAAGATCTCCGGTTTTTTTGGCGCTCGGTCCGATGGTAAACCCGCCGGGCGATCACGATAGGGTGAAAGCGCCCCGTTGCGCCGCCGCCGGGGCGGCGCGGCGCTTGCCAAGCTGCAGCCAATACACAATCATTGCCGCCAAAATTGCCCGGATGGAATGCCGGAAATATTTATTTGAAATTCAAATTTCCGATCTTCATCGTCTGCGTTTGCGGGACGGCGGCATCGAAGCGGGGGAGGTCGATGGGGGAAAACAGCAGGGAAGGCTCGGGCGCCTTTACCAATGGCGGGCTGATCCTGGCTTTGCTGCTGACCGCCAGCGCGGCCTGGCTGCACAAGGACGCGGCGCTGCAAGGCGTGCGCCCCGAACTCCCCGAGGCGAGCTTTCACAGCATTCCCCCTCAAGCGGCCGAAGCGCGTCTGTGGCAGGATCCTTTCGCCGCCGTCGCGGACAAGATCAAGCCGGAGACGCCGGAAGCGGCGCCGCTTAAACCGTCGCCCCGGCCTCCATGCGCCAAAGAGGGGACGGACGCCGGCCCGGCGGTCCTGAATCTGGCGGACCCCCGGCTCTGCCAACCCTCGACCTCGATCCTTGCGGTCCTTGTGGAGGGCGATCCCTATTCCGCCGACGCCGAATTTCGCCGCAGGCTGCGCTACGCGGTCGTCGCGGCGTTGGGGCGCAAGGGATTTCAGCCCGAAGATTCAACCCATATCCATTATTTCCAGCGACCCGACCGCGCCGGCTCCGGCAATCCGACCATCGTGCCTTACGAATGGTTCGAACGCCCGCCGCGCGCGGCGCGCGGAACGAAGAACGCCGCCGGCGACTCCTCGAACGAATCCGTCCTCGTCGCCTGGATCGACGAGAATGCGCTCGTCGACAAGACGAACGACGACGGACCCCTGCTGCGTCTGGCGGAAATCATCGGCGACCCCAATGACCTGACGCCCAAGCCGCTTGCGGAAGGCGACGAAAAACCGCCTGGGGAGCGGGATCGGCAAAAAGCGCGGCTTGCAATTGTCGGCCCCGAAACAACCGACGTTCTCAAACTGTTGATCGGAGATTTTTCTAACCATACCGATCACTGGCTCTCAGGCATTCCATTTTACGCTTACGGGCCGACCGAGATAATCACAGAAAATGCGCTGACGAATCAGAAACCTCTTCCAAACAACATCAAATTGACGATTACTCCGGATCACATTGTCGCCAAAGCGATCCGACAGGAACTCGGGCGGCGCAATGTTCATTTCGATACGGACTCCATAGCCCTCATCTCGGAATGGGATACAAGCTACGGACGCGACATCAAGGCGACGATGACCTCCACATTCCAGGCGTCATCGGGCGGCCCGGGGTCGACCGGGCATGACAACCGCCCTTATTTCTACGGCTATTTGCGCGGGATCGACGGCGAAATTGCCTCGGACAAGAAATCGAAGCCCGCAGCCAAGAACAGCGAATCGAGCGACAACGACAAGGATCCGCTGGAGAGCCAGGCCAAGGCCCGGTATTTCGACAGTCTCGAAGGCCTCGGCCAATATGACTATCTCAGGCGGCTTGAAGACGAGCTGAAAGCAAAAGACGATCTCCTGAAACTGGACGGCGGCCCGGGACTGCGGGCCATCGGCGTGCTGGGCAGCGACGTCTATGACAAGCTTCTCGTGTTGCGGGCTCTCAAGCCGAGTTTCCCGAACGCGATCTTTTTCACCACGGATTATGACGTTTCGCTGCAGACCGCCAGCGAACGGAAATTCACCCGCAACCTGATCGTCGGCTCGGCCTATGGCGGGACCCTTGGCGATGGCCAGGGTGAAATTCCACCGTTTCGCAGCACCTACCAGACCTCCGCCTTTGCCGCGACCCTGGCCGCCTTGTGCGACGACCATGTGCTCGACGCATACAGCAATCGCGCCACCCTGTTCGAAATGACGCGCGACGGCCAATTGCGGGAAATTGGACGCTACCCGAGCCGGGCCGCGCAGATGGAGACGGTCTCGAACGAGGGTTGCGTTTCGAAAAGGCCATTGGCGAAAGATCAGCGCACACTGCTGTTTTCGCCAGTTTCCAGTGCGGTCAAGACGAATGTCGGCGTCTTGAGCGCGGCCGGCGCCTTGTTGCTGATGTTCTATATTTTCGCCTCTTTCCAGAGCGCCAGGAAAGAACGATTGTTCAACGAAGACCAGCAGCAGGATGCGGACAGCGGCGACGCCCCGCCGCGCAAGACCGTCGCCAGGCCACCGATCCTGTTCTTTTCGGCGGGCCGCGTATTCGCTCTGTTTTGCACGGTCTGGCTGTTGTTCATCGGCTTCGGCGTCTGGTTCTGGGAGCCGATCGCCGGGAAACTGACTGAATCGGGCGAAGGCGCGGTGATTTCGGCGACCGAGGGCCTGAGCGTCTGGCCGACGATCGCCATCCGCATCCTGAACATGGCGCTCGCGATCCTGTTCGTCGCGATCGCGCAGTTGAGACTGAACGCCAACAACCGGGAAATTGTAGCGCACGGCGATTTCGGCCTCGTCGATCCTCGCCCGGCGCCCGTCCTCGACCGGAACCAGAGGATGGCAAGCGGAGTCCTGAAAACCCTGTGCGTAAGAAGCGTGAACGCGCTGAAATACTGGATCAGCCTGGTTTCGCCGAAAGCCCCGACCTTTATCGAGAAGCAGACCGAACAGAACGGCTGGTATCCGCTCGGGCCGGCCTGGACCAATTATGTTCATGCCGGAAACACCTACGAACGGGTCATTCGCAGCCTGCTGGTGACCTTGATCCTGTGCGGCGTATTCTGGTTTTTCATGTCCGAGTTCGACGACGGGACGCCGGCGATCCGCGGCGCTCTCGCCCGCGCCTGGTTTCGGCGTTCCATCTATGGGGAGTTCTTTTTCGTCACTTTCCTGACCATCTACATTGCCGACGCGACGGCCCTGTGCCTCGCCTTCATCGACGACCTGCAACACAACAAGACATTCTGGCCGAATCGCGAACCGCCGCCGGACGCCGCCGGATCGGACGACGCCTGCAGGATCGCGAACGATTCCCGGGATCTGCGCTTCATCGAGATGAGGACCAGATGTATCTTGCCGATGGTCTATTTTCCTTTCCTGCTCATCGCGCTGTCCATCGTCGCCCGCAGCGACATTTTCGCTCCCTATCCACTCAGCCCGGCCGTGGTGATCGGCGTGGTCTGCGGACTGGGAATTGTCTTCCTTTGCGCCTGGGCGATGAGCCGCGACGCGGAGCGAACAAGGGCGCAAGCCATTGGCAATCTTAAAGAGGCGATCCTCGGGTTGAAACGCGACGATGCGGCCAGCGACCTGAAGGCGGCCCATCTCGAGGCGCTGATGGAGGAGGCCAATGGCGCCCGCCAGGGCGCCTTCAGTCCCATCTGGTCTCAGCCGCTGGTCAAGGGCCTGATCATCCCCGCCGCGGGCCTTGCGTCGAAATTCCTGTTCGAACGGGATTGGAGCAGCGGCTTCTGACGGCTTGCCGGGTTTGGTGTTAAAGCTGGCCTCCGGGCGCAAAAACGACATAATGGCTAGCGACTCTCCGCCCTCTTTTCGAGGCTCCCTTGCATCCCCTGACCCGACTGACGCTGTCCCGCCGCGCCGCGCTGCTTTCCGCCGCCGCCTTGCCCCTGTTCGGCCTTGCCGCACGGGCGGCGGAGGACAAGGGCTGGCGGAAAACCCATGGCCTGTCCTCGTTCGGCGAATTGAACCTGCCGGAAGATTTCAGGAACTTCCCCTATGCGCGGCCCGACGCGCCCAAGGGCGGGCAATTGATCCAGGAGGCGGTCGCCACTTCCTATGATTCTTTCAACGGCTATATCTTGTCGGGCAATCCGGCGACCGGCCTTGGCCTCATCAACGACAGCCTGATGGCCGGCAGTCTCGAAGAGGACAACACGGTTTACGGGCTGGTCGCCAAATCCGTCGAGATATCGCCGGACAAGCGGCAATATCGTTTCCAGCTGCGGCGCGAGGCGCGCTTTCACGACCATTCGCCGCTGACCGCCAGGGATGTGGCGTTTTCTCTGACCACCCTGCGCGACAAGGGGCATCCGATCATCCGGCAATTGCTGCGCGATCTCGAAAGCGCCGTCGCGCAAGCCGATGATGTCGTGCTGGTTACATTGCACGAAGGTTTTGGCCGCGATTCCATCCTCAATATCGCGGGACAGCCGATCCTGTCCTCGGCCTGGTATGGCGCCCATCCGTTCGAGCGCGCCGGCATGGAGCCGCCGCTCGGTTCGGGCGCTTACAAGATCGGGGCTTTCGAACAGGGCCGCTATATCGTCTATGAGCGCGTCGCCGATTATTGGGGCAAGGATTTGGCCGTCAATGTCGGCCAGAATAATTTCGACGCGATCCGCTACGATTATTTCGGCGAGCGCGCGGTCGGTTTCGAGGCGTTCAAATCGGGCGCGGTCAATCTGCATGAATCGGCGACCGCCTCGGAATGGGCGACCGGCTACGACTTCCCCGCGGTGCGCGACGGCCGGGTGATAAAACAGGAGATTCCGGACCGTCGCAGTCCCGGTTTCCAGGGCTTTTTCTTCAACACCCGCCGCGCAATCTTCAAGGATCCGCGCATCCGCGAGGCTTTGGGCTATTGCCTCGATTTCGAATGGTCGAATCGCAACCTGTTCTATGGCGCCTACAAGCGCGCCGCCAGTTTCTTCACCAACACCGACATGAGCGCCGAGGGATTGCCCTCGCCGCAGGAACTGGCGCTGCTCGAACCCCTGCGCGACAAATTGCCGTCGAGCGTGTTCGGCCTGCCCTACACGCCGCCGGTGTCCGATGGCTCGGGACAGGATCGCGCGCTGTTGCAACGCGCCAATGCCTTGTTGCTGGAGGCCGGGTGCAAGCGGCAGGGAACAAGCCTGCTGGCGCCCGACGGCTCGCCGCTCGCCTTCGAGGTGCTGGAATTTTCCAACGCCTTCGACAAGGTGGTCCAGCCGATGTTCAAGAACATGCGGCTGCTCGGCGTCGAGGCGCGGCTGCGCGTGGTCGATTCGGCGCAATACAAGCAGCGTATCGACGCTTTCGATTTCGACATGGTGACCGACCGCAAGGTGATCGGCGGCGTGCCGGGCGAGGAATTGCTGGCTTATTTCGGCTCGAAATCCGGCAAAACCTCCGGGGGGCTCAATCTCGCCGGCATCGACGACCCGGCGGCGGACGCGCTCATCGACAAGGCGCTCAACGCCACAAGCCGCGCCGAGCTGGTCTTCATCTGCCGGGCGCTCGACCGGGTGCTGCGCTCCGGCCAATATTGGATTCCGAACTGGTATTCGCCCAATCGCCGCATCGCCGCCTGGGACTTCTTCGGCCATCCGGAAAACTTTCCCAAACTCGATATCGGCATTGGCTCGCTGTGGTGGTGGGACACGCAAAAAGCCGCCGCGGTCAAGGCCCGGTCCTGATGCTGTTTTATGTCGCGCGCCGGGTTTTGCTGATGATCCCGACCCTGTTCGGCATTCTGGCTCTGTCCTTCGCCATCGTGCAATTTGCCCCGGGCGGGCCGGTGGAGCGCGTGCTGGCGCAGATGCAGGGCCAGGATTCCGGCGCGACCTCACGTTTTGGCGGCGGAGGCAGCGGTCTGGCCAATGCGCAGGCCGGCGCGGCCTCGCAGTTTTCCGGCAAATATCGCGGCGCCCAGGGGCTTGATCCAAAGTTCATCGCCGAGCTTGAAAAGCAGTTTGGCTTCGACAAGCCGCCGTTGCAGCGGTTCTGGCTGATGATCAGCCATTATGCGGTGTTCGATTTCGGACGGTCCTATTTCCGCGATGTCCCGGTGCTCGATCTGATCAAGGAAAAACTGCCGGTCTCGATGTCGCTCGGCCTGTGGATGACCTTTTTGTCCTACGCCATTTCCATTCCGCTCGGCATAGCCAAGGCGCGCCGCGAGGGCGAGGCTTTCGACACCTGGACTTCCGCCGTCGTCATCGTCAGCTATGCGATCCCGAGCTTTCTCTTCGCGATTTTGCTGATCGTGCTGTTCGCCGGCGGCTCGTTCTGGCAGATTTTCCCGCTGCGCGGCCTGACCTCGGATCATTTCGCGCAATTGGCCCCCTTCGCCAGGGTGAAGGATTACCTCTGGCATATCGTGCTGCCGGTGACGGCGCTGACGCTCGGCGCCTTCGCCACCACCACTTTTCTGACCCGCAACGCCTTCATCGATGAAATCCGCAAGCAATATGTCGTCACCGCGCGGATGAAGGGCCTGACCGAGCAGCGCGTGCTCTACGGCCACGTCTTTCGCAACGCCATGCTGATCGTCATCGCCGGCTTTCCCGGCGCCTTCATCTCGGCCTTTTTCACCGGCGCGCTGCTGATCGAGACGATTTTTTCGCTCGACGGACTGGGGCTCCTGTCGTTCGAATCGACGCTCAACCGCGATTATCCCGTGGTTTTCGCCAATCTCTATATTTTCGCTCTCCTAGGTCTCGCGATCAATCTTCTCTCCGACCTTACCTATGCGTGGATCGATCCGCGCATCGATTTCGAAACGCGGGATTTGTGATGTCGCGGCTTTCGCCGATCACCCGCCGGCGCCTCGACGCTTTTGCCCGCAACCGGCGCGGCTGGTATGCGCTGTGGATTTTCCTGTTCGCCTTCATCGCCTCGCTCGGCGCGGAAGTGATCGCCAACGACAAGCCGATACTCGTCTCCTACAAGGGCGAGCTGCTTTTTCCAGTGCTGAGGGACTATGGGGAAGAGAAATTCGGCGGCTTTCTCGCCACGACCGACTATCGCGATCCCTTCATTCTCAACGAGATCAACGCCCATGGCTGGATGATCTGGCCGCCGATCCGCTATTCCTACGACACCCATAATCTTTCGCCGCCGACGGCGGCGCCCTCGCCGCCAACCTGGCTGCTGACCGACGCGCAATGCGCCCATGGCAAGACGTTCGATGGCCAGCCGGCGAAAAACTGCGGCGACATCGAATGGAACTGGCTCGGCACCGACGACCAGTCGCGCGATGTCACGGCGCGGCTGATCTATGGCTTCCGCATTTCGGTGCTATTCGGCCTGCTGCTCGCCGGCATTTCCTCGGTGGTCGGCATAGCCGCCGGCGCCGTGCAGGGCTATTTCGGCGGCTGGACCGATCTGTTGTTCCAGCGTTTCATCGAAATCTGGTCGTCGCTGCCGAGCCTTTATTTGCTGATCATCCTGTCGGCGATCATCACCCCGAGTTTTTTCGTGCTGCTCGGGATCTTGCTGGCCTTTTCCTGGGTCAATCTGGTGCATCTGGTGCGCGCGGAATGCCTGCGCGCCCGCAATTTCGACTATGTGCGCGCGGCCCGCGCGCTGGGCCTGTCCAACGCCAAAATATTGCTCAGGCACGTCCTGCCCAACGCCATGGTGGCGACGCTGACCTTCATGCCCTTCATTCTCAATTCGTCGATCACCACCCTGACGTCGCTGGATTTCCTGGGCTTCGGCCTGCCGCCCGGCTCGCCCTCGCTCGGCGAATTGCTGTTGCAGGGAAAGTCCAATCTTCAGGCGCCCTGGCTCGGCCTGTCCGGCTTCGCCGTCATCGCCGTCACCCTGTCGCTGCTGGTGTTCATCGGCGAGGGCCTGCGCGACGCTTTCGATCCGCGAAAGACCTTCAACTGAATTTGTGCTAGATGGCGTGCTGGAGAAGCGCGATGAACAGGATTGTCAAAGCTCATTATCCGGTCTCGGCCTTGCCGGAAGACTTGCGGCAGGGCTTTGACCCGGACGCGGACGTGACGGTCATTGTCGAGGAATCGGATCGTCCCGAGAATATCCTTTCGATCGAGGAATTATTCGCGGCGCGCCGCCCTCCCTTTCGCTCTGCCGAGGAGATAGACCGGCAAATCAGGCAGGAACGAGACGGCTGGAATGACTGAAGCGCAAACGGGCGCGCTCGCCTACCTGGACGCCAATGTTTTCATTGATTTTGTCGAAGGAAAGCCCGAACTCGCCGAAAAGGCCAGAGACTTGTTTCTTGGCCTTGGCGGGGCGACAGGCGTTTTCACCACCAGCGAACTGACTCTGGCGGAAGTGCTTTCGCCCTCTCGAACTTCTCCGGGCCAGCGTCGCCTTTATATGAGTTTGATCATCTGGAATCCTGCACTTGCTCTCATCCCGATCAGCCGGGATATTCTCATCGAGACGGCGGAATTGCGGAAATATTCGGGGCATAAATTGCCGGACGCCATTCATGTGGTCACGGCTTTGCGCCAGAAGTGCAGGTTCATGATTTCGCGCGACAAGGACATGGACAAATTGCCTACCGGCGCGCTTTCTCGACTCGAACCCGGTCCAACGACCGTCGCCGCCTTGATCGAGGCGTTCCGTGGAAACTGACGATCTTCTCCGGATAGAAAACCTGTCCGTCGGTTTCGGCCCGGCCGGTCAGGAAACCCTTGCCGTCGACGGCGTCTCGCTGGCTTTGTCGCGTGGAAAAACCCTTGGGCTGGTCGGCGAATCCGGTTCCGGCAAGTCGGTGACCGCTCTTTCCGTTGTCCGGCTGCTCGCGCCGGGTGCGAAAATCCTTGGCGGTTCCATCCGCTTTCAGGGACAGGAACTGACCAAAGCCAACGAGAACGCGATGCGAGCCTTGCGCGGCGCGCGCATCTCGATGGTGTTTCAGGAGCCGATGACCTCGCTCAATCCGCTGCACCGGATCGAGAAGCAGATCGGCGAAATCCTCGCCATTCACGGCATGGACTCCGCCGAAAGACGCCGGGCGCGGGTGCTCGAACTTTTGCGCGAGGTCGGACTGCAGAACGCCGAAAACCGGATGGACGCCTATCCGCACGAGCTTTCCGGCGGCCAGCGCCAGCGGGTGATGATCGCCATGGCGCTGGCCAACCGGCCCGATCTGCTGATCGCGGATGAGCCGACCACGGCGCTCGACGTCACCGTGCAGGCGCAGATTCTCGATCTACTGCGCGACATTCAGGCGCGCTACGGCATGGCGATCTTGTTCATCACCCATGACCTTGGCATCGTCCGCCACATGGCGGACGAGGTCGCGGTGATGCGCCATGGCCGCATTGTCGAGACCGGCCCAACCGCGCGGATTTTCAGCGAACCGCGCAACGAATATACCAAAATGCTGCTCGCCGCCGAGCCGAAAGGCGCCGCGCCGCCCGCCGACGCCAACGCGCCGGAAGTGCTCGCGACGCAAGACCTGCGTGTCTGGTTTCCGATCAAAAGCGGGTTCTGGCGCCGCACGACCTCCTATATCAAGGCCGTGGACGGCGTTTCGCTGGTTTTGCGCAAGGGCCAGACCCTGGCTCTGGTCGGGGAATCGGGCTCCGGCAAGACTACGCTCGGCCTCGCGCTGTTGCGCCTGATACGTTCAACGGGGCCGATATTTTATCTCGGCCGCAACATCGACGGCTTTTCCGCCGCTCAGATGCGGCCGCTGCGCCGCCATTTGCAGATCGTGTTTCAGGACCCCTATGGCTCGCTGTCGCCGCGCATGTCGGTCGCGGAAATCGTCGAGGAAGGCCTCGTCATCCAGAACAAGGGACTTTCGGCGGCGGAACGGCGAATCGTCGTGGCGAAGTCGCTCGCCGACACCGGACTCGATCCGGCGACCATGGACCGCTATCCGCATGAATTTTCCGGCGGCCAGCGCCAGCGTATCGCCATCGCCCGCGCCCTGGCGCTGGACCCCGACGTGATCGTGCTCGACGAGCCGACGTCGGCGCTCGACCGCTCGGTGCAGGCGCAGATGATCGACCTGTTGCGCGACCTGCAGGAGCGGCGCGGCCTGTCCTACCTGTTCATCAGCCACGACCTGAAAGTGGTGAAGGCGCTGGCGTCGCAGATCGTCGTGCTGCGCGACGGCAGGATTGTCGAACAGGGAGAGGCGGACGAGATTTTCGCCAATCCGCGCGAAAAATATACGAGGGAACTCTTCGCCGCCGCTTTCGATCTCGCCGCCGAGCCTTCAACCTTCGCCTTGTCGTCGCGCTGACGAAAACCAGCGTTAGACTTGGCCGATGCGCTCCGTAATATGGAGCCGTCGAGCGGGTGGGAGATTCCGGGAGGGGAACAAGCGCGAATGAAGGACGATGTCGAAAACCACTCGATGCTCGCTCATCTGAAGGCGGACCGGCGCTATCTCGCCATGCTGGGCCTGGGGTTCAGCGCCGGGATTCCCTATCTTCTGGTCTATCCGACGCAGGCGGCATGGCTCTCCGACGCCCACGTGCCGATCGAGACCATCGGCCTGATGAGCGAGTTGACCATCGCCTACAAGCTCAAATTCATCTGGGCGCCCTTCCTCGACAAATATGACGCGCCGTTTTTCAGCGCCCTGCTCGGGCGAAGGCGCGGCTGGATCGTGCTCTCGCAGATCGCGGTGATGCTGGCGCTGATCGGCGTCGCTTTCGGCGATCCCGCCAATTTCATGGCCTATACGGTGGCTTTTTCGCTGGCGCTCGGCGTCGCCGGCGCCACCCAGGATGTGACCATCGACGGCTGGCGCATCACTTCCGTTCCGGTCGCCAAGCAATCGATGATGACCGCGATCTCGGAAATGGGCTATCGCTTCGGCAATCTCGCCGCCGGCGCCGGGGCGCTGCTGCTCGCCGACCGCTACGGCTGGAAGGTCGCCTATGGCTTCATGGCCGCGCTGATGCTGATCGGCGCCATCGCCGCTTTCATCGCGCCGGAGCCCGAGTCCGATTTCACCGTCAGCCACCAGCATCCGGGCTTCGTCGCGACGGTGATCGCGCCGATCAAGGAATTGGCGACGCGCCTCGGGCCGATGGCGCTGCCGATCTTCCTGATGATCGCCGGCTTTCGCCTGCCCGGTTATATTTCGAGCGCGATGGCGATCCCGCTGTTCAAGAGCCTGAACTATTCCAACGCCGACATCGCCACCGTCACCAAACTCTTCGGCTTCTGGATCGCGCTGGCCGCGACCTTTTCCAGCGCCTTCATCATTCGCAAGATCGGCCTGATGCCGAGCCTGCTGCTCGGCACCGTGGCGGGATCGGCGTCGCATTTGAGCCTCGCCTGGCTCGCCGCGGAAGGCGGCGGCGATTTCTGGAGCTTCGCGATTTCGGTCAGCATCGAGGGATTCGCCTACGCCTTCGCCCAGGTAGTCTTGATCAATTACATGTCGTCGATTACGGCAACCGAACTGGCGGCGAGCCAATTCGCGCTGCTCACCTCGCTCTGCGCCTTTCCCGGCAGCATTCTCGCTGGAACCTCCGGCTTCATCATCGCCCATACCGGCTTCACGATGTTCTTCGTGTTCACTTCGCTGATCGGCATCCCCGTGGCGCTGCTCTGCTGGTATGTGGTGCGGCTGCACGCCATCGCGACTCCCGACCCGGAGCGGCATGGGTCGGTCGGATAAACTCATTTCACCCGGTGACGGGCGAAAAACCGCATCATCTCGCGGCTGGCGTCGGGGCCGCGCGGGTCGGTAAAGGAACCGGCGGGGTCGCCGCCAGACCATGCATGGCCGGCGCCGTGGAGAATCCACTGTTCCGCGACCGGGAACCCGGTCTCGTCGGCGTGGACGGTGCGGGTGAATTTGCGGCCGCCGGCGGCGACGCCGCTGGTGACGGTCTCGCGCAGATTGGCCCCGCCCCTCGCCTGGTCCACGACGCCGTCGCCATTGGCGGGATGGACCGTGGCGTCTCGATCGCCATGGAACACGATGGCGGGGACCGTTCCCTCGCCGCGCCGCGATTTCGTCGCCGTCGCGCCCTTTTTCATCGCCGTGAAGGCCGAGGGCATGTCGCTGGCGG